>JAIVYC010000033.1:0-6492 GCA_048635645.1 Sulfurovum sp.
ACATTAAAAAGCCTTAGAGAGTTGATATTAAGCCCATGAAGATCATGGTACATCCTGCAGAAATCCTCTGCCGCGAGCTTTGACGCTGCATAGGGTGATTTTGGGTTAAGCGGGTGCTTCTCATCCATTGGCAGATACTTCGGTTCTCCATATACCGCACAGGAAGAGATATTGGCAAAATTCTCTATTTCATTCTCAACTGCGGACTTCAGCAGGTTAAGCGTGCCAAGCACGTTCGTTTCTGCGGTAAGATGGGGCCTTTCAACAGAAACAGCGACCGAGACCTGCGCAGCGAGATGGAATATCCTGTCTTTTCCTTTTACTGCTGCTTCGACCTCTTTCCTGTCTCTAATATCCCCCTGGATTATCTTACAGTCAGGTTTATAGGAAGGATGTTTTTCCGAGTCAAATAGGGTCACATCATGCCCTGCCTTTATAAGCTCATCTGCCAGGTGAGATCCTATGAAGCCAAGCCCGCCTGTTACAAGTACTTTTTCCATGAACAAAAGATATAAGAGTAAAGATATAATATTTTTCCCATGCGCTTGTTCATAGTCATACCTGCATACAACGAGGAAGAGACCATTGAAAGAGCGATAGAAGGTGTCAGGAAAACGGTCCCTTCAGCAGGCATCATTGTAGTGGATGACGGATCAAAAGACAACACGTATGATATTGCCTTAAATGAAAAAGTAACGGTATGCAGGCATCTTATCAACCGAGGACTTGGAGCTGCGCTTGCTACAGGTATCACGTGCGCCCTTGAGGAAGGTGCTGATGTGGTGGTTACCTTTGATGCTGACCTTCAGCATGATCCTCAGGATATTAGAAGATTGATAGAGCCTATAGAGAAAGGCACTGCAGATGCTGTGATAGGCTCCAGATTCCTAAGCAAAAAGGACATTGCCAATATGCCTCTTGTCAAGAGGATAGGGAACTCCTTCCTCACACTGTTCACAAATACGCTTGGACATGTCTCTATCTCGGATTCGCAGAGCGGTCTCAGGGCATTCAACAGAAAAGCCGCTGAAAGGCTCATTATAATCTGCGACCGCTATGAGGTGTCCTCTGAGATAATCATGATACTTGGAAGGAACAAGTTCAGAGTGACCGAGATTGCAATGAAGGCAATATATGATGAACGAAGCATTAAAAAGGGCACGACGATTATGTCAGGTATACAGATAACCATCGGGCTCCTGATGAAAAAACTAAGGATCAAGAGGTGATATCATGCTAGAGATCAAAGGGATTCAGATTCTCGGGGTTTTAATAGCGCTTGCCTTCTTGTTTGAAGCCTACAAGTCATATAGAGCGGGAAAATTCAGGAAAAGCGATCTAATGATATGGGCAGGGGCTTCTGTCGCGCTCATAGGGATGTCCTTTTTCCCTACTGTAACCAGCGGGGCGCTCGCTCCTCTCTTTCTGGGCCGAGGCCTTGACGCTTTCCTTGTGCTCGGGCTTCTCGGGGCTTACGCGCTTTTGTTCAAGATATATGTCAAGATAGAAGAAAGTAACCGACAGCTCACAGACCTTACAAGAAAGATGGCCCTGGAGCATAGAACAAAAGAAAAATGAGGATAGCGATACTCTCAGAGCTTTTCCCGCCTTACCTACAGGGAGGAGGCGAACGGCGATATTATGAGATAGCACGCAGGCTTGCCAGGAAGCATGAAGTGCATGTCTTTACAATGCACATCAAAGGAAGCAGGAGAGAAGAGGTGCTTGAGGGGATGCATGTGCACAGGCTTGGAAAGACGCATCCCCTGAAAAAAAGAGCTTACGGCCCTCTTGTTCCATACTTTTTTGAAGCCATGAAAAGAGTTTCGAAAGAGAGATTCGATATTATAGACTGCAATGCTTATGTATCGGCCTTTGCCGGTTTTTTCGCAGGCAGGTCCAGTAAAACCCCCTGCATCGTGACCATCCATGACATATATGGGAAGGATTGGGGGCATTTCCTTGGGAACCCCACCCTCGGCCTCATTGGCAGGGGCATTGAATCCCTGCTCCTAAGGCTTCCATTTGATAGATTTGTCACGGTAAGCTCTGCAAGTAAAAAGCTCTTGGAAGGTTATGGGACAAAAAAGACCTGTGTCATCCCCAACGGGGTCGATAATGTGTTTCAGAAGAAAAGTGGAGTAAAAAGAAAACAAAAGATCCTGTTTGTCGGAAGACTCGTGCCATTGAAAAACATCCATGATCTGCTCAATGCCTTTTCAATGGTCCTAAAGGAACATCCAGACGTGGGCCTTGAGCTCATCGGAGAAGGTCCATTAAGAGAGGAGTTGGGATCGCTTGCTGAATGTCTTGGCATCAAAAAAAGAGTGAGATTCTCTGGTTCCGTGCGCTCCCACTCGGATGTTGCCAAAAAAATGAGAGAAAGCAAGGTCCTTGTAAATCCCTCACTAAGAGAGGGTTTCGGTCTTGTCCTGCTCGAGGCCATGTCCTGCGGAACCCCCCCTATAGGATATAAGCTGGGAGCTTACAATGATTTTGCAGACAGCAGGAACAGCATATTGGTCGCGCAAGGGGATTATGCAGGGCTTGCAGAGGGGATCAAAGAGCTTCTTGAGAACAAGAGATACTGGTCCATTCTTTCAAAGAACGGGAAAAAGACCGCGAAAGGGTTCTCCTGGAGCAACACCGTTAAAAAGACAGAATTACTTTACAAGGAACTAGTGAAATGAAAGAGGAAAAAAGACGGTTCAAAAAAAGGTATCTCTTAGCGATCTCTCTGCTGATACTTGGAGGTGTCATCTATGCATCTGACCCTGCCACCATACTTGCGACCCTGTGTGGAATAAGGCCTGTCTATTGGCTGATACTTCCGATCCCCTTCATGGTAACAACGTTCCTGCGGGTGTATAGATGGAAGCTTCTGCTTTCCAGTACAAAAGAACTCAGTTTCTTTTCACTCCTACCTATACAATTGGCCGGGCTTGCGATAAGCAATATCACACCAGGCAGGGTCGGAGAACCTGCAAAAGCACTTTTCCTAAAGAAGAGGGAGGACATTCCTGTATCAAAAAGCCTTTTATCGATAGTCTGGGAAAGACTGCTGGACCTGGTTTTTCTTGTCATTTTCACCGTGCCTTTTATCCTATCATTTATTGGACAGTTCAATCCCAATCTTGTCTCCCTTGGCAGAAGTGCGCTCGGACTCGTAGCGCTCCTGATCATATTCACGATTCTTTTGATACGGAACGAACGGATAGGGCTAAGGATCGCGAAGGTGTCTGAAAAGATCCCGCTGATAAAAAGGCACTTGACCCAGGACTTCATGCTGTCGTTCTACGGCTCAACCAGGATAAAGAGCTCAACACTGATATCCTGCGCGATAATGACCATGATCATCTGGATCTTTGAGGCAGCTGCATTCTACATCGCTTTCAGTGCAATAGGTATCTCTGAGTTCTCCTTATGGTTCCTGGCAACATTGCTTGCCTTTGCCATTATATGCGGGGTCGTGAGTTTCCTGCCAGGGGGTATCGGCTCCACTGAAGGCATTCTTATCCTTGTATTAGGGATCTCCGGGATAAGCGCAAGTTCGGCTGCAAGCGGGGTGCTTATCGCAAGGTTCTTCACTCTCTGGTTCGCGATCGGTTTTGGGTTCCTGTCTTTAAGCCTGTTAGGAAAAAACAAAACAGATCAGTGTCAGACTATTTTAAAGACATGAAGAAGCTCTTGCTCATTCCCGGCCTGGTCTTTTTCTTTGTAGGAATAGACGCGTTCAAACCTCGTTGTATCGCTGAACTTTGACAATCCTGAAGAATTTGTCTCATAGTAGTTCTGCATTTCAAACGGACCTATCAGAACGTACTTAATGCCATATTCAGCAGCTATCTCATCGAACTTTTGCATATCTGTCGTGGTATATGCTTCATTCACCGCCAAATATCTTGGCTCATACGGAACAAAGGGGTTGGTATGGCCAACAAGCGTCGCGATCAGATAATTGCCTGTAAGCGCGTGTATAGAGAAACCCATTTCAGGGCTCGCGAGCAGCACATCAGAATAATGCGTGTTCGCATTGAACCAGTCAGCTGTTTCCACAAATACTGGATGCAGAGGATTTGCTCCGTTTTTTTGCCATTGGTCCGTGAAGATCGTAGTATATGTGAAGTACGTGCCAAAGAGGAAAAGAACAGAACAAACGATAAGCAGCCTTAGACTCGCTCTGATGCTTCCAAGTTTCAGCGCCTTTATGAACGAATATATCCCAAAAGCAGCCACTACAGGATATACAAGAGATACGAACCTAAAGAAGTATCCAGGCAAGAACTGCAGGTTAAAAAGCGGCATTGTAAGATAATCATGGAAAAAGAGCAGTGTTGGGATGAAAAACCAGGATAATAGGTAAATGTCCTTTCGCCCCATCTTTCTGCACATCAGGTAGATGCCAAAAAAGGCAAGGTATACCGGAAGAATGTATCTCGGAGTAAGGAACCCATAGAAAACTCCTGAGATCCTCGAAAAAAAGCTCGGCGCATGCGTAGGCAGCATTCTTTCAACAAACGCGCTTTCTTCAAAATGGAACTTATATGCAGCAATGTTCGGGGCCCAGAAGAACATTGCCAGAAAAGCGCCTATCAGAACGATCAGAACGACCGCTTTCACATCATTACGCGTAGCCTGCTTTGTCACTGCAAGAAGAAAAAGATATGCAAAGAGCACTGCAAATGATATTATATTGAAAAGATGCATAAGAGCAAATGCCCCTGTCAAAAGCCCTGCTATGATAATGTCTCTTCTATGATAGCTGCTCAGTGCCTTGTATGTATAAAGAAGAAGAAAGGGAAACATAGCGGCCCATGTGGTCTTTGTTGTCACCATTGAAATGCTATCCGGCAAAGTGAAAAACCCCAGAAGTATGACAGAAAGAAGCCCGACCCATTCATTGAACATTTCCCTTCCAAGGAGATAAAAGCCGATGCCTGCAAAAAGCATTGGAATTACTGCCCAATACTGGAATATTGTCAAAATTGACACCCCTATGATCTTATGTATGCCTGCGATCAACAGATAAAAGAGCCAGGGATACCATGTGACCGAACCCGCGTAATAGGGGTCATTCCATAGGGGATTACCCTTCTCTATTCCAATGGTGGTGCCTATATGCCTATAGACATCACCGCCGACTATCGGACCGATCGGCCTCGCGATTTGGAGAGTTGAAAAGAGAACTATCAAAACATATACTCCTATCACAACAAACGAAAGTTTCCTTAGCTCAAGCGAGGTCATTGCGTTTAGAGATATGGAAAAAACAATTAATAAAGATTTGCTCTATGTAATTCACATGAAAAACGTATCCATCATAGTACCAACGCTTAATGAAGCAGAGAACCTCAGGCAGCTTCTGCACTCGATCTTGAAATTTGACTTTATCAAAGAGATTATCTTCATTGATGCCCATTCAAAGGACGGAACAGAAGAGTTGATACGGTCCTACATACCACGGCATATGGAGATCAGGTTTTTCCTGCAGGAAAGCAAGGGAAAAGGAGCTGCCCTTATCGAGGGATTTCAAAAGGCCAAAGGGGAGATAATCGTGATAATCGACGCTGACCTTTCGCATGACATCTCTGAGATACCCGCCCTCATAAAGCCGATACAGGACGGAACCGCTGACACTGTACTTGCCTCCCGCTTTCTGAAAGAAGGCGGCTCTGAAGACATAACAAAGTTCAGGATCTTCGGCAATTGGATCTTCTGCTCTCTTGTTAATCTCTTTTGGCATGTGAATTACACTGATCTCTGCTATGGATTCCGGGCTTTCAAAAGCGAGATAATCCCAAAACTTGAGCTGGAGACTACCGGCTTTGAGATAGAAACGGAGATCAGTATTGAGATAGCTAAAAAGAGCATATCTTTTGTTGAGATCCCAAGCTATGAGTATGCAAGAAAGGCAGGCGCAGGGAAGTTAAGGACATTTCAGGATGGATGGCGGATTCTTTCAACCATCTTCCAAAAGCTTTTTTGATCAGGAGAACTTTGGGTATCTATGGAGATATGTCCTGTGCAGGATATATTCAGCAAGCACTCTTAGGATCCTGATCCCATAGGTCACTGGATTTAGATAGGATACCTCGTCCCCATATCTGGTGGGTATTGCTATTTCAGCTATCTTGAAATTCTTTAACTTGGCCTGTATAAGCACATCTGAATCAAACTCGAATCTCTCGGAATTGAGATTAAATGGAACGGATTCGAGGAATTTTCTTGAGTATGCCCTGTAGCCTGTATGGTATTCTGAAAGGTCCATCCTTAACACAAGATTTTCAAGAAAAGTAAGAAGCTTATTCCCGACATATCTCTCTACAGGCATCCCGCCTTCAAGCATCTTACCGCCAAGGGCCCTGGAAGCAAGTACTACATCTGCTTTTCCTTCAAGTATTGGCTTCACGATCTCAGGCAGTTTCTCTGGGGGGTACTGTCCATCAGCATGCACCATTACCACTATGTCTGCGCCGAGTTTAAGCGCCTCTT
>JAIVYC010000034.1:0-6417 GCA_048635645.1 Sulfurovum sp.
GATCCTCTCGATCGGGGGTGTGTACTTTTTGACAGGACGCATGTCCGAGAAGCAACTGCTCTCTGTGTTCATTGCATGTGTGCTGGCTGTGGCTCTTCTTGGTTTCGTGAAATCCTCTGCCATCGGCTCGGGTGCAGGGCCTTTGGAGGTTTTTTCAGCCAGGATCGAGACCACCGGCTCGCTCTTTGATCACATCGTCCTTAGCTCATCCCCTTTCGGAAGCCTTAAGGGCAAACTCCACAATTCAGCGCTCTCGTCTCTGACCTATCAGCTGGTCCCTGGACCAAGTACAGGCCCCAGGACGCTTATCGCCGAGTTCTTCGGGGCAAGAGAAGGTATCACCGTCACTGCGACACTCCTTGGGCCTATTTACCTTGATTTTGGTGTCTTTGGTATATTGCTTGCTATGGGTCTCTTGGGTTTTATGCTCTCTCTTTTGTTCGCTGGGCTTGAAAAAAACCGCTATGCTCCCGGGGTATATGCTGTGCTTTTTTCTTTCTCATTGATAGCAATAGAGACCGGGGTGTTGGATATAGTCCTATTATATTTCATTGCTGCGCTTTTCTTTTTGTCTGTCTGCGTCAAAAGAACGTAGGCAAGCCCTCCAAAGAGCAGGTGCATTGCAAGGAAATAGAATTGTATCGGGCCTGTTTCCACCCATATGAATGTATACCACATGGCTATTGAGTAGAAGGCTGCGAACATCGGATGCCTCCTCAGGCCATATAGCGCCCCAAGTATCCCGCCTACAAGCACTGAAAATAGCAGGACCTCAAGTATCCCTCCGTCTATGAGCAATGGGCCGGCAAAGGTTGAAGTGAAATATCTCGGGAGCATTGAGGAGTATTCCGCGGCCAGGCCTCCTATCATTATCCTGTGGCTGAAAAACTGCGTGAAAGAGTTCAGGATAAGACCTCCTCCTTCTGTTCCTGTAAGGCCCACGTTCTCATATGCTGATGTCAGGGCATACATCGTGAACCCTGCCCTGCCTGTGATAAGATTGTTCAGAGAGCTCCCTGAATCTCCTGATGCGAGAAGCAGCATGGTTATGAGCATTGAGCCAGGGAGGATAAGGGCAAGGAGAGCTATGAGCCTTCTTGCATTGATGATCCCTGTATAGACCCCTGTCAGGAGGACAGGTCCGACAGAGATAAGAAAGTCTGTCCTGAATCCTGTGAGAAAGGTCAGGGCTCCTGCATATGCCGCGAGCGAGAAGAGTTGGGATGGTTTGTCTGCTTTTGTGGCTGTAAGCGCCAGGCCGATGATGAACACTATAAAGAAGAATTGGTAGAATGTATTATGGAAGTAGAGCCTGATGGCAGGTTGAAGTATGGTTATTCCTATGTATAGGAAATTCAGGATTATCCCTGCAGAGCCTGCGAAAAGCATCGCGCTTGCCGCTTTCTCATAATCCAGGCTCCTGGCCTGCCTGCCTTTTAGTCTTCTTGCGGTCAGTTTCGCAGTGCCGAACAGGACGCCCATTGATGTAAGAAAGATCAGTGCTGATGCCGCCCAGCTTGCAGGGTTTATGATCGGTATCGGGCTTATCATTGCCATGTAAAGATAGAAGAGAGAAAAAAGTGCGATAAAGTTCCATGGCGCGAAAAAGTCGCCTTTTATTATGCCGCTTTTTAGATTGATCCGGTCCGTGAAAGAAAGCGCTCTCTCAAATAGCGCATACCCCTTGCTCTTATCCAGCGATCGCGAGAGCCGGACTATTGCGCGTTCTATTCTTCGCCCTTGGGATGAGAATGCATCGATCAAGAGAGAAACCGGCTCTTTCAAGGATTCAAGTATCATTCATTCACTTCCATCTTTTCCTGCGTGCAGGTCATGTTCAATTCCTTGGAGGATACTGATACTTGAGAGATATAGCGACTATATAGCACCTGTCTATGATCGTTTCAGGGTCCATCTCTTTTATCTCATCTATTGTCGCGTGTTGTATCTCCAGATCATTGAAGTATATCGTCGCGAGCGGCCCTATTTCAAAATGGGAATGCATCAAGGTCATGCGCTCAAGTATCTCTGATATGCTCGCGCCCTCCATTTGGACCGTCCGTTTATCCTGCTCTACGGCATATGCCCTGATGACCATTGGGATCACATCGCATTCGGATGGCTCATTGCATATCTTGACCACTGAGCCATTGTACAGATATAATTGCTCTTTTGTTGCAGCTATCAGGATCCCCTCCACTTCGGCTTTTGAATATCCTGAGTATCCCTTCACTTTCAGCTCAAGCCCATATCCTTTATCTTCAAGCGCGAGCGCGTCCCCTGATATCCCTATGACATCCCCTTTCATTGTCTGAAAATATCTCTCCTGGTTCAGGGATACTACGAGCACGAGGGCAAGGATTATGATGATCCCGATGTCAAGTTTTGTGAGCTTTGGCATACTTGTTTCTTTGCAACTACTATTATATTAATTTCTATCCAATAGACTTCTGATGAAAGCAGTATCCTTCCTCTTCATTTTCCTGCTCGCAGGACTTTCCCTGGCAGGGGAGCTTGTCATTGTCATTGATGATGGCAGCGGCAAGTATTCGACTGAAGAGCATGCGCAGGTCTTTGAGGTGCTTGACAGGTATGATGCAAGGTCCATTCTTTTTGTCATTCCAATGCACAAGCATAACAATATCTCTTTCTTCAATTTCTCTGACTATCCTGAGCTTTCAGGGTATCTTAAGAATGAGGCGAAAAAAGGTCATGAGATCGGGCTTCATGGACTGTATCATGAGCCTTATGAGTTCGGGAACCTCTCCTATGATGAGGCTGTCTCGCGCATAAAAATAGGCAGGGTCCTGCTTGAGAGCTCGCTGGACCTGCATGTGAGCCATTTCAAGCCGCCTTATTGGGCTGAGAGCAATGGCACCCTAAGGGCTCTTGAAGCTCTCGGGTTTAAAGACGCGAACTCATATCCCTACAAAGAGTATACCTGGTATCTCGAGCCCGTGAACTTGAGCAGGGCGCTTGAGTCTGCCAAAAGCGAGTATCTGTCAGCGTGTGTGAAAGAAAAGCCTTTTTTCCTTGTCCTTCATATCCATGCTGTGAACCATGGCGCAGGTCTTGAGTTCCTTGACAATTTCCTGTCCTTTGTTGAAGAGGAAAGGGGAAATGTGTTTCCCTTAAGCAAATTCGAGCTCCTGAAAGAGGGCAAAGCACCCTATCTGAATTCCGCCAGATCATTGAGCGCGCATCTTGACTCCCTGCGCGATGGGTATCCTATTATTGGAACAGACCCTTTCTCTGCAGGCAATGGGACATTTCCTGCCACTCAAGCCTGGGATGTTTCAGGGGAGCTTATCCTTTATCAGTTGACAGGCAGGCATGAGTATTTCAAGCGGGCTGAAAGATCAGCAAGATGGCTGGTGCTTAACCAGAATGAGAGCGGTTTCTGGGAGAGAAAGGATTGCAAGGGTTGCAATGGAGTGTTCACAGTCGAGGGCTCTGAGGCAGGGCTTGCCATGCTTGACATGTATGCCAGGACAAATGGATCGGAATATCTGGGGTCCGCCCTCTTATGGTCTGACTTCCTGCTCAGGAACATCTCTTTCACTAATATTTCTTCGGATGCGATCGCATTTGAGTATCAGTATCCTCCAAAGCACTGGAGGGTCGTGAACGTGAATGCATTGAACGGGCTTTTTTTCCTAAAATTGTGGAAGGCAACCGGTGATGAGAGATACCTTGAGATAGGGAACCGTTCCCTTAATTTTGTGCTTGAAAGCCAGTTCGAGAGCGGCCAGTATCCTTACAGGTTCGACTCAGTGCGCACAGACCTTGTTGGAAGAGCATTCAAATGGCTCTATTCCATTTCACCTAAAACAGGTTCATTCAAAGGCTTCTCCAGATGGCTTAAAAGGCAGTACCAGTCCGAGTCTATTCTTGAGGGGAGGGAGCTGATGCCTGTGAGTTTCCAGGAGGGCAATTATAATAGCTATATCTCTATGAGGCTTCTTGGATCTTACGAGCTCTCAGAGGACCTAAGGTTCAGGGATTCGGCGATGCGTTCTATTGCCTGGCTTTCCATGCTTGAGAGTAACGGTTCTGTTGGAAGGGATATCCGAACCCCTGAGGCCCCATTCTATTACTCGGCTTTTCTCTCTGCTGCAAAGGCGAATGCAGGCCTTGACTTCACTTCGAACGCTGATCTCCTGCTTGGGCTCCAGTCTCCTGACGGGTCTTTCAGGTACTCGCATGAGGATAACAGGACTCATCCAAGGCAAGAGGTTTATATCCTGTATTCACTTGCTCTTGACAGCAAATGTTTCCTCTCTAATTGCTTTGGCTTTGGCGAAGTTTCATGAAGCTTCCCTTTATCCTTCTTCTTATCCTTGGGTTCAGCCAGGTCCAGAGCGAGCAGACGGTCTTTCTTGATGATATTGGAATGAACGCGCCTCTCTTATCTGAGATCATGCAAGTGCTTGACTCTCATGAGGTTGATGTCATACATTTTGTCATCCCTTCAAGGCTTGATAATGGGACCGCGGAGCTTCTCTCAGGCAGAAAAATAGGGGTCCATGGGTACGCGCATTTTTGCGGTGAGTTCAATGTATCATATGAGACGGCATACTCCCTGCTTGAAAAAGGGATGTCTGATTTCAGCGCTTTTGCTCTGACCCCAACCTACTTCAGACCGCCTTGCGACCTAATATCCCCTGATGCAAGGAGAGCAGTGGATGACTTTAACCTGACGTTCATATCTGGTGCGCCTGACTATATCCTCACATGCAAGGATTGCTCTCTTGAGAAAGAGATCGCGAGTTTGAACATATGGATGGGAGGGAACATCTCTTTTCATCAAAATGCTTTTCTCGGCCCTGGCAGGCATAAATTAAAGATAATGGATGAGATCCTCTGCTTTTTTGACAGATAGAAAGCTTTAATAACCGCCTTTTCCAGGTATCCATTGGAGAGAGGGAGAACAGCTGCCGCCGCCTGCCTGTCAAAGGGCTGGTGACGAGGAAAGTCCCCACACCTATTCAAACGCGGCCTGTAAGGGCGCTCTTGTGAGAGAGCTGGGCAGGAGCAGAAACGATACCCTAAGGATGATCATTTGTGACGTTAAAAGGGATGAAACGGCCTGTCCGCGAGGGGTGCAAGCTTTAAAGCGCTTAGTCAAATGCTGTCAAGGGCCGCGCGTGATCTTATCCGCAATGGCCTGAACAAAATGGGGCTTACTCCCCTCACTCCTATTTCTTCTTTTTGACGAGCTTTATCTCTTTCAGCACAGGTCTTCCCTGATCGTCTCTCTCTGTGATCCCAAGCCTGTATATACCATCCGGTGGGATCACCTTTCTTGAGCTCACCTCATAGTCCACGTAATATCTCTTCTTGCCTATGATATCGAACACTTCGGCATACGGCTCTATGGTGTATATCTCGCCGGCCCAGTGCAGGTCATCAAGGTTCTTTATCATAAAGACAAGTAGTATGACCGCGGATGATAAGAGGCCCATTGTCACCTTTGCTATCAGTGTCTCTCCTCGCAGGACGAACAGGCAGACCACCATTAGGATTGAAAGGGTAAGGCATATCGTCCACTGCCATGGGCTCATATGCTCGTGTATGAGGTTTATTATGCGGTCACGCGAGTGCTCGGCAGCCTTCATCTCCTCTATCGCTTTCTCATAGAGTATTCTCTGCTTTGGCGTCCTCAGCTTGACACGCCTTAATGAATCATAGAGTTTGTAGAATTGCTTGTTAGACCCTGTATACTCCTCAAGCTCTATGGTCATGTTCTGCACAAGATAGTCGTCTATGAGTTTTGCGGAATTGAACTTCTTGTCCTTGAATTCCTTTGAGAGCATAAAGGTGTTCACATAAGAGGCGTTCTCCTGGAATATAGAATCCCTTATTGCGATCACTCTTTCTCTTCTTCCTGTGAGGAAAAAGACCAGTATTATAGCTGATATGAACGCCGTCGCGTTCAGGATGAGCTGATGCTCTTCAAATGTGCCATAGAGAGGCAGGAATATTGCAAGCAGCAGGCAAAGGACAAGTATTATCATGTAAAGTGAGTGCATCCTCATGTAGATCTCACGGCCGAAATGCAGGGAGATATCATAGAGCTCGAACAGCTCATGCTTTATCCATCCAATGAGAGATCTGCGCTTTCTCTTGTGTCTTGCCTTGTGTGCACTCTTACTTTTCGATACCATGCTCTAACTAAAACAGGGTCTATATAAAAGATTGCCGGATATCGAAAAACTGGCTTGGGTAAGGTATAAATATCGGCTAATAGACAGTTAATCCATGAGCAAGAAGAATAGGATATTCATGCCTGCAAGTGGCGGCGGGATAGTCAGGTATGAGGAAGACCAGCATCTTGGCATAAAGATGAAGCCAGAGTATGTGGTCGCAATTGTCATCGCGGTGATAATAGGCGAGATAGTCTGGCTTCATCTTTAT
>JAIVYC010000035.1:0-6432 GCA_048635645.1 Sulfurovum sp.
TCTCTTTTTCGTCCCTTATCTTTGAGAGCCCCTTTTCTTCTATCACTTCTGATGCTGACTTGCCTGTCTCTCCAATGATCTCAAATACCTTTTTGGCCGCCCTTTGGGATATGGTATGGTCATCTATCTTCTTCAGCACTTCGGCAATATGCTTTGGCGTGTATTTTGAGCCTCTTATCGTGGTGTTGCTCCAGTTCAGGCATCTCATTACATTGGATATCATGGCGTTCGAGAGTGCCTTCGCATCCGGGTACTCCTCCAGGGCCTTTTCAAAGAAGTCAGCGAGCGCCTTATCCGTGTAGACCAGGACCTCGGCAGCACACGCGTCTATGCCAAGCTCTTTTATGAACCTCTCGACCCTTGCGTCCGGAAGCTCGGGTATCCGCTCAGCGAGTTCTTTCACCCATTCCTTGGACACTTTTATCCTTGTGAGGTCTGGCTCTGAAATGTATCCATAGTCTGCCTCACCCTCTTTCACTCTGAGGGAAGTGGTCACTCCAAGACCCGCGTCATAGTTCCTTGTTTCCTGCACTATTTCGACATTCCTTCTCAGGGAGCTCCTCTGGCGTATTATCTCAAAGTTAAGGGCTTTCTCAAGGTCTCTGAACCCTCCTATATTCTTCACTTCGACCCTTGGATGCCCTTCCAGCGAGCTATTGGCATCTATCCTTATTGAGCCTTCTTTCAGCGGGTCAAAGGCCTCAAGATGCTCGAGCAGTGAGGCAAGTTTTGATACAAAGAGCCTTGCCTGCTTTGGGGTATCAAAGTCCGGTTCTGTGACTATCTCGCATAATGGCATGCCTGCCCTATTATAGTCAACTAAAGTGTATTTGGCTGTATTGATGTTCCCGCCGACATGCATGAGCTTTGCAGGGTCCTCTTCTATGTTTATCCTGCGTATTCGTATCCTTTTTTTCACCCCTCCTATATCAAGATTTACAAGCCCTTTCTCTGCTATCGGCTTGTCATACTGGGTTATCTGGAAGTTCTTTGACATGTCAGGATAGAAGTAGCTTTTCCTTGCAAATATCATCTCTTCCGCTATCTTGCATTTCACTGCCTTGGCTATCTGGAGTGCCAGTTCCACAGCTTTTTTGTTCACAGCAGGTTTTGAGCCTGGGAACCCCAGGCATATCTCGCATGTGTTCTCATTTGGCTTTTTGTCTGCATACCGTGTGCTGCAGCCGCAGAACAATTTCGTTCTCGTGAGTAGCTGGACATGCACTTCAAGCCCTATCTTTACTCTTAGCTCGCTCATGTTCTCGGCCTCTTTTCTGTTGTTCTCGCGCTCTTTTCATATGCCCTGGCAAGAGTGAAGAGCGTCTCTTCCTCAAAATGGTCTGCCATTAGATGCATGCCGACAGGCATTCCCTCTTCAAACCCGCATGGCATTGAGAGCATTGGTATCCCTGCAAGGTTCGGCGCTGCAGTGAGTATGTCTGCAGTATAGTTCTGCAATGGGGTAAGCTCTTCTATCTCACTGAACTTCGGGGCGATCATAGGCATTGTCGGAGCTGCAAGCGCGTCGCATTCCTTGAATGCCTTCTTGAGGTCTTTGATGACAATAGCTCTTGCCTCAAGTGCCTTTAGGTAGTATTTGTCCCTGTACCCTGCCATCCTGGCATAGGTCCCTAATATGATCCTTCTTTTGGCCTCTTTCCCGAATCCTTTTGCCCTTATCTCTGAGAAGTATTCATTGAAGTTTCCATTGGGCGTCTCTTGCAGGCCGTATCTCATGCCGCAGTATTTGGCCAGGTTCGTGCTTGCCTCTGACATGGCTATGATATAATAGGCTGAGAGCGAGTATTTCGTGCTTGGGAGCGACACCTCGACCACTTCCACGCCCATCTCCTCATATCCCTTTACAGCGTCCTTTACTTTCCCTGCTATCTTCTCATCCACTCCTTCTGAGAAGTACTCTTTTGGCATGCCTATCTTCATGCCTTTCGGCTCTTTTTCAAGCGCCCCAAGATAATCTCCTTTCTTCTCAACTGATGTGGCATCCTTCGGGTCTTTCCCTGCTATGATCGAAAGCGCGAGGGCTGTGTCAAACACCTTCTTGCCTATCACCCCTATCTTATCAAGGCTGTTGGCATAGTCTATGAGCCCATATCTTGACACAAGCCCATAGGTCGGTGTCACTCCGACCGTGCCTGTGAATGCTGCCGGGGCTGATATGCTTCCTCCTGTTGATTCTGCGATAGCTATGTGCGGCTCCAATACGGCTGCGGCTGCTCCTGCGCCTCCTGAGCTTCCCCCGCATGCTCTTGATCTGTCCCATGGGTTCTTTGGTGTCTTGTATGCACAGTTCGTGCTAAAGCTTCCGAAGCCGAACTCATCCATGGCGGTTTTGCCTATGAGCCCTGCTCCCTCTTTTTTGATCATTTGTATGCAGGTCGCATCGAACGGCGGGATATAGGTCTCAAGTATCTTTGAGCCTGCTGTGGTCCTGACCCCTTTGGTGCAAATGTTATCTTTGACACTGACTGGAACGCCTTTCAGCCTTCCTTTGCCAGGTTCAGGCTCTGAGAATGTGATGAACAGATCAAATTCTTTGTCAAGTTCCCTTGCTTTTGCCCTGACCTTTTCCAATACAGTTTCGTCAGGTGCTTTAAGGTATTCCTGCAGGTCCATCAGATTATCCTCGGGCCCTTTATGTATGTGTTTTCTTTCTGGGTGCTGCTTTCAAGAAGTCCTTTGTGCTCACACTTCTCTTCTTTGTCCTCTCTCATCTGATTGCTGATGTCTATGGGCTGGTAGGCTGGCTCTGCCTTTTCTGCTGTGTCAAGCACTTCAAAGCTTTTCAGCACCTCGTTCAGTTCTTTAGTGAACTCTTCTTTTTCTTCTTCAGTGAGCTTTAGCCTCGCAAGTTTTGCTATGTGTTCTGTCGTCTCCTTATCGATCATTTTTCAAGCCTCTTTTTCACTTCTTCTGCGACCTTTTTCCCGTCGATCCTTCCTCTGGTCTTTTGCATTACTATGCCCATTAATGGCTTAAATGCCTTTTGCTCGACCAGTCCTGGTTTCTCGGCAAATACCTTGGCGACTATCGTTCCAAGGTCTATCTTTTTTTCAAGCCCCCCTTCCTTCACCGCTTCATCCAAGCTCTTGCCTTTGTAAAGGCTCTTGAGCATCTCTGGAATGGCTTCTTTTGCAAATCTGCCTTTTGCGAACGCCTTGAATAGCTCTTCAATGTCTCTGTCAGTGATCTTGTCTATCTCAAGACCTTCTCTTGAAAGCGCGCTCATCTGTTCTGTGAGGGTCACTGATGCGAGTGTTCTATTCACCCCTATTTTCACTGCGTTTTCAAATGCTTGAAGCCTTCCTGTGTCAAGCAGTTCTTTCACGCTCTCTCTTGGTATATTGTGTCCTTTGGACAGTCTCTCTATCCTTGCATCTATGAGCTCTGGCTTTTTCACTTTGAATGCCTTGATCGGTGGGATGTCTGTTTCAGGGTACATCCTGGCAGCTCCTGGTATAGGTCTCATGTACTGGCTTGTCCCGTCTTCAAGCGCTTTCCTTGTTTCGCCCGGAACTCTCTCTATTGCGGTCTGCGCTCGTTCTATCGCATCTTTCAGGGCTTTTTTTGCCTTGTCCTTAGGTCCTCCGACCAGAATGAAAGCATCCTCTTTTCCAGTTCCAAGCCTCTTCTTTACCCTCTCGACTTCCGCTTCCCCTATCCCATAGTTCGGCAGCTCGTCTGAGTGGAAGAGCCCGCCTGCGCCTCTTGCTTTTGCATATTCTGAGAGTTCTGTGCCGAATCTCCTATTTTCATTCACTTCCTTTTTCAAAAGCCCGGCAAACCCCTTGAGTCTTGCCCCATATATCGCGCCTTGTTTGAGGAGTTTTCCCGCCATTTTAGAGTCTGTCTGTTCAAAGGCTTTTGCCATGTCTTCGATCTTTCCTTCGACCGTTGCCTTTCGTTCCCTTAGCTCTTCTTTGATCTCAAGCAGAGAGCCCTGCCTTTTCCCCTCGTTCGCAATGATCTCTGGTATGCTCTCAAGTTTCTGCACTCCCTTGATCTCTGTCCTCTCAGAGCCTGGGATGGATACGTTCAGGTCCTGGCGTATGGTGCCAAGCCCTCTCTTTATCTTGACGCTCCTGAGAACATTCCCTATTGCTCCTGCCACTTCCATTGCCTGTTCAGGGGTCTTCATGTCAGGGCTTGTTGCTATCTCTATGAGGGGTATGCCAAGCCTGTCAAGCCTGTAGACCGCCTCTACATCCTTTACGCCTATGATCCTTGCCGCGTCTTCTTCAAGGCATATGCTCGGTATTCCTATCTTTCCCTCTTTTGTCTCTATATACCCGTCTGTCGCTATCAGGGAGGTCCTTTGGAATCCTGAGGTGTTCGACCCGTCCACAACGGTTTTCCTCATCACATGTATCTCTTCCACAGGTCTTGCATTCAAAAGCAGCGCGACCTGCAGTCCTATCTCAAGGGCTTCTCTATCCATCGGGTGGGGAGGCTCTTCATCAAGCTCGACAAGGCAGAGGTCCGAATACCCCTCATATGTGAATGTCCTGTCTCTTTTCATTTCCGCCCTTGCGGCAGGGTCTAGCTGCCCCATTTCAGACAATACAGCCCTTTGTTTTCGTTGTATCCTATGATCCGGCGGCTGCTCGCGTATCCTGCTTTCGCATGGACAGAAAAGCTTCTTTGTATCAAGTTGTTGATGTATCTCTATACCTATCTTCATGATCGCACGCCTCTATCAGCACACAAGATCTTCCTGGCAACTATTCGAGCCTGCGGCGACATTTATCAGCGCAGTGGTGTTCTCAACGCATTTATACGTGGTGTTCACAAGAACAGGGGCCTCGCGAGGCTCTATCTTATCATGTGTTATGTTCACTATAAGTTGGGAGTTTATGAACACCACCAACGCGTCCTCTGGTACTGTTTCAGAGCCAAGGTTCTTGACATAAAAGTAAATATTCCCCTCAGTATCGTTCGAGGCTTCAAGGATCTTTGGGATCATGTTCCATGAGCCTATCATTTCTGTGGAACCCTCTGCCTGTTTCACTGTCTGCTGGAAGTATCCTGTGGCCCATACAAAGGCAAGCCCTGCCAGAGTTATGGTTATCAGGGCGACAAGTATCATCCCGACGACTTGGCCTATGGCCCGATCGCTTTTCATTTTACATCACGTCTATTTCCTTGAGTTCTTTCTGGAGTTTCTTTATCGCGGTCTTCACGTCTTTCTCGAATTTCGCCCCTGTGCAGATTATCCTTCCAGACCTGAAGAGGAGAAACACCACTCTTGGCTGGCTCATCCTGTATACTAGTCCTGGGAACTGCTCAGGCTCGAACTCGGCATTGTCCATGGTGAATGCTATCTTGTCAAGGTTCAGATCGCATCCAAGGTCTGAGCTAGCCACCATGTTCTGTATGGTCACTTCATATTTCTTTGGTATCTTTATTTTCGGGACTGTCTCCAGTTTGACGATGGCTTCTTTCACTGCAGTATAAATAGCTTCAGGACTCCTGGCTCCTGTGCAGACCATCTTCCCGCTTCTGAATACAAGCACTGCAGAGCTTGGCGTGTCAAGTCTTAGGATAAGCCCTGGAAATTGCTCAGGCTCATACTCGGTTTTCTCAAGACGCGCTGATATTGACTCAAGATCAAGTTCTACACCAAGCGAGATCGATGCCACAACATTCTCCAGCTTGAATTTAGGATGTTTTATAGGGATCCTTTTCTTTGTCTCTCCCTCCCCTTTACGCCCTGCTTTTATGGGGATTCTTTTCTTTGTCTCTCCCTCCCCTTTACGCCCTGTTTTTTTAGCGATCTTTTTTGTTTTTACCATGATCATGCCCTCCGATAATAAGCGTTTTTATAATACAAATTCAGTATATACTAATATGGAAACACTTATATACAAGAGCTTTTTCCCCCTAAAAAACTATTCCATCTTCCAATCTCTCAGAAATGTCGCCTGAGCGTCTGTCAGCTTATCTATCTCAACACCCATCACCTTGAGCTTCAGGTCCGCTATCGCCCTGTCTATCTCCAGTGGGATGGGGTATACCTTTGGTTTGAGGCCTGTTTTCTCCTTTGCCAGATGATCAGCTGACATTGCCTGCACTGCAAAGGACATGTCCATTATCTCTGCCGGGTGCCCCTGGCCTGCCGCGAGATTGACCAGTCTTCCCTCTGATAATAGATAGATCTTCTTCCCGTTCTTGAGATCATATCTTTCGATCTCATCCTTGACCTTTGTGCGTTTCAGTGATGCGTCCGCAAGAGCCAGCTTGTCTATTTCCAGGTCAAAGTGCCCTGCGTTCGCTAATATGCACCCGTTCTTGATACAATCTATATGGTCTTTTGTGATGATATGCTTGTTCCCTGTGACCGTGACCACAAGATCTGACTCTTCAAGCGCCTTCTCCATCTTCATCGCTCTGAAACCGTCCATCTTAGCTTCAAGC
>JAIVYC010000036.1:0-6423 GCA_048635645.1 Sulfurovum sp.
ACGATACTTCCTCTCTCTGTGTCTGTCCTGAATATCACTCCATCCTTTTCAAGCTTCTTGACCAGTTTCTCGTTCGTTGCCGCGCCAAAGACCTCTGGTTCCTCTTTCAGAACGCCTGTAGCATACCCACATAGGGTGAACATCGTTTCAACCTTGTATTTGGCAACTACTTCAAGGATCGCCTCAGAAAGCTCGTACTGCCCTCTGACATCTGTTGCCTGTGAGTCCCCAAGGAGGATTATGAGCTCCTTTCCTCCCTTCTTGTAATAGTAGAATTCGTTCTTTATGAGGTGGATCAGTCCATCCTTGCTTATGAAGACCTCTGGTGGGAAAGAGGGGGATATGAGTTCAGCGAATTTCACTGCTTTGAGCTCCTTTATCAGATGTTCAGCAGCAAGCCTGCCGACCTGTCCAAAACCAGGAAGCCCCTCCACGAAAACAGGGTTCTTAAGCTTTGGTCTCTTGAATTCCTTATATATCACATCTTTCATCATAAGCCTCCTTTAACGCCATCCTCCTATATTTTCCATATCTATCCTCTGGAGAATATCTTGGCGGGATCGGCCTTTGTGTCTTTGACTTGCAGGTCCTGCAGGTATCTAAAAGGGTGTAACTGCCGCATTTCATGCATTTCATAAGTGCCATCATCTGCATATTAGGAACAGGGTCGATAAAGTAAAAGTTATGTTAGGTCAGCCTAGTATAAAAAGCTATTCTGGTTTTGATGCCTTATCTAGTTCTCTGTAGAATTCGCCGGTTCCGTTACACTTCTCATTCTCTGATATCGCTATTTGTGCGACCATCCTAAGATCGCTCTCGGCTGTCTTGTAATTGTCTGATTTTACCTTTATCCAATATATGGGAGCACCCGTATACTGGATAGTAAGCTCTGATCGGGTTTCCTGTTTCTGTGCTTTGATCAGCGCGTTCTTTATCAGCTCGATCCCCTGCGGCATTGGATTGATGAGCTTTATATGACCACTGATGGTCACGAACTTCGGTTGTATCTGCTCACTTACTATTTTTTGCACTCCATCAAGCCATTTTGAGCTCACGCCTGCAGATTTCAGTGCTTCTGGGTCCTGCGATATTTCCTCAAAAGCAGAGTATACGCTGCCATATTTTTCCTCAAGCAATGCAGCCACTTCCTTGTAGGCTTGCTCTGGCTTCAGACCGAGTCTCCTCGCAACAGTTGAAAGCATCTTCATTGCCCTGTGCTCGTTCTTTCTTGCCTCAAGGGTCTTTCGCTTGACATCTTCGCTCACGCCTTTGAGCGTCGCATCGATGTGTCCTTTCTCGCGGTTTATCCTGAGTATCCTTGCAACGACTATCTTACCTTCCTGCACATAGTCCCGTATGTTCTTTATCCATTTCGGGGATATTTCAGAGATATGTATCATGACATCAGCATCATAGCCTTCAAGTTGTACGAACGCACCGTGAGCAAATACTTTGGTCACTAATCCAACTACTATCTCCCCGGATTCAGGGATCCTTTCTTCCTTCCCACTCATTCCAGTACATCCACTATTTTTCCAAGCACTTCGGCCTCCCCGCCTGTGGAGTTGGCGAGTGTCTTGCCGCAGGCCAGGCACTTTACTTTCATGGCCGGCTTGTTGTATAGTACTTGCTGGTTACTGCATGCATTGCACTGTACTCTTAAAAATTTGCTCTTTGGAATATCTGTCATTTTAACCTCCCTATTTCACCATTAGCTCGAATTTTTTGACCCTTATTGCTGTGCCCCTTACTTGAGACTTCTTGCATACCTTGCACTTGTACCTCAGGTCTCTTTTCTTTGTCGGCTTCTGCCTGCCCTCTGGCTTCGGCCTTGGAAATCCTCTATATCCTGAAAGTACCCGCCTGAACCGTCTCTGTCCCTGCCTTAGCTCGCTTGCCTTGTGCTTCTTCACTTCCGCTACCTCATGGATCTGGTGCTTTTTACATGAAGGACAGTATATCCTTGTTTCTTTCGGCACTTTCATATTCAATCCTCCATAACTTCGCAAGCCTTTGACTTCCCTATAAGTATCTCGGCATTCAGCTTGGGCAATTCAACAATGCTCCCTGCCTTGAATGGACCATATTCCTTTTCATCGATCCCAAGAAAAGAAGGAAAATCACCGGCAAACTTGACCCTCTTCATTTCTATTTTCTCCTTTTTAACATTTTCCATAGGCTGTTTTCCGGGGGTTTTGCGCAATATTTCAGCCCTGCCCTTGCTTAGGATAGATACTATTTCAGCCAGAAGCCTTTTCTCTGATCCGAGCAAATTATCATGAGTTATCCCGCTTCTTATGCTCGCGAGCGCAAGATTCAGAAGTTTGCGTTCCCTTCTATCATAGATATATGCCAATATTTCTCGCGCGTTTTTCAGCTCAAGCTCATGGATATGGAAATCACGTCCACTGCCTCTTAGCTCCGCTATGAACTCCTGCTTGGCTTGTATATATTCTTGCACCTCAGCAAAAAAATTCAGGCTTAGTTTGGTCAGGCTATTTGTTTTCCGCTCCTGCCTTTGAGCGCTTTTTAGTGTCTCGTAAGTTATCATTTTTCCTTCTTGTTCTTCTCGCACCTCTTTTCTTGCTCATTCTTAATATAGTATATGCCAGCGGGTTCTTTATTCTTGAGCAAAAACCGTCCGGCACGCAGACACCTATCTCTTTGTAATGCGCCTGGTTGCTGCAATTTGGTGGAAGAAGGGGTCTTTTCAGCCTGAGCTGTCCCTTCAAAGGAGCCAACAGGTCGAGCTTCCTCATGGGTGGCTTGTTCCTGCTGTTCCAATCGATCAATTGAAGTTCGATCTCCTCTTTTCTCCACCCTACGTTAAGCATATAGGCTGCTAAAAGAAAAGAGGCTCTCTTCCTTCCATCAGACAGTCCCTTGAGCATCTCTTTCATGCAGGGAGGGAAATTTTCAGGAGCTGCACGAGAGCCGAGGGATAGAGCATGCGTGAATTTTCTTTCAGGTCTCATCTCTTCTTGCTTTTCCTCCTCATATTGATGTATGGCCGCTTCCACGAACTGTCTCGCGTTCGACCTGCGCTCGCGAGAAAGAAATCCTTTCTTTATCTTCACATTCTCAGGCATTGCGTCCTCTACCCTAAAATGCTTCAATTCCTTGCTGGTAAGAGGTATGCTTGCAAGATAGGTGCCAAGATGAAGGCTATACGGCATGCGGAACATGTGTCGTGAGGTAAAGATCGCTGAGTCTATGTCAACATAGGCATAGGGATCCTGGCCTTCATCGCTCGTTAAATGCCCTGAGTCGATCAATTCCTTCCTGAGTTTTTCTCGGCAAAGGCTCTTCAAATGGTCTGTTAATTTCCTCGGAAGCTCGGGATAGGTTTGCTCGGCAGGAGTGCCGCCTATATCCATAGGGAAGGTTTCAAATGGCACTATCATATGAAATCCCCTTCTGCCGCTGAACTTTGTGTAAAAGCCTGATATGCCATAGTGGTGCTCAAGTTCATCTGCAAAAACAAGCGCGGCTTTCCTGGCAAACTCCAGGCCGGCGTTGCTGTCTATATCTATAAGATAATCCCAGCCGGTCCTTAAGGAATCAAGGAATTCCTTTGAAACCTCTGTCTTCAGTTCCATTGGATTTCGCCAGGTCTCAACAGAGCAATGGAATGCCTTGACCCCTGCACGTGCAAGAGAAGAGACATCCCCTGGATAGTTTATTATCATAGGCCTCTGCCCGAACTTACCCTTGTCATATTCGACCGCGATCTCCTTGTCCTGAGCGATCCTTGCGATCTCAGAGGCTATCTCTCCAGAATAGTGAGCTTCTATTTCCCTCAACTGCATTCCTCTTTCCCTGTCTATGCCCTGTACTTCCATATTTCCTGCCACCTAAAGAGAGAAGCGTATCTACTTTAGAATAGAAAACATTTATAATAGGCAGGTACTTTTTACTTAATCAAGAAGCCGGATGGTGATGACTTGAGACAACAGGATGCATGGCGGGTGATAAGTTTTACAGGATGGTTCTTGACATTCCTTGGCGTCAGCTTTCTGTTGTTGTTCATGGTGTCCTTTGTACAAGAAGAGATACTCAGCAGCATGCTCCTCACAAGCGCAGGACTCATAATGGCGATTGTCGGGGAATACATGCGCTCCACGCATAAGAACAAAGTGCATAGATATGTATGGGAAGCACTAAGTCTTAGCGGGATATTCTGCCTTTCAGCAGGGATATTATGGCTTATCATGCGCTCAGCAATAATGAGAAGTTATCTCGGGATCGGCTTTGTGCTCCTGGCAGGAGTTCTTCTGATAATTCTTGGCGAAACAAGGATCAGATCAGAAAAACAGACAAAAATAGAAACAAGAGGATTGAAAGGGAGAAAGAAAAAATGAGAACGCTCTACTATACTATCTTGCTGTCGTCTGTCTCTTTGGCTGCGAAAACGGCTCCAGCCGCAGCACCAAGCATACTTGACCAGATAATTGATGCAGGTGTATGCACTATTGGATGCGGACCTATTGCGATCCTGTTCATTATCATCCCAGCCATAGCGGTTTTCGTCTGGAAAAAACTGTTCTCAATAGGATAGTCCGCGAGCTCTGTTCTTAGGGATAACTATTTAAATAATCGTAGATTAATCGGAATCAGGTGATGTACAGTGGTAATGTTTAAGGATGTATTGGATCGCGTTTCAGAATGCGGAGCACCGCTCTGCAAAAAGGCTGCAAGACCCCTAAGAGGGGAAGCCTTGTCCTTGATCGATTGCAAACGATTCAAAGATATGATGAAAGAGACGGTTGAGGATCTTGGACTTGATCTTGCGGCTTATTATAAGAAGAATGTAGCGAAGACCGCGACAGCCAACGACATTAAAAAGATAAACCAGATATACCAGACCCTATTCATAAAACCTGAAAAGGGATTGAAAGAGTACGGAAGGTTTGTCCCCGCCTTATCAAAGGTAAAGGCATCGGATCTCAAGAAGACCCTTGGAAAAGAAAGCATTGGAGGAGGAATACTGCCTGCCCTAAGGCTATTGCATCCGATCTGGCAGCAGAAAGACGAGAACAAGCATATGCTCGCAAGGATACTCTTTATCGTCGCCACAAGAGAGTATGAAACAAGTCTTGACAGGTTCCACAAGCTTGCTGAATATGCCGGGCTTGAAGGCGCGCTTTTCGGCGACGTAGCAGATGCCACCAAGAAGATAGGAGAACTTGGCACAAAGCTTGACACCAAGCCTGAATCCTTCAGGTTGAAGTAAATTTTTTTACAAAGGAGTCGATCCGTCTCTTTGTAAATGAGACCTCGGCTCCTGGCCTTTGTATCTTAAAGGCTGCAACGGCATTGCCGTATTTTAGTGCAGACCTGATATTTTTCTCATCACATGCCTCTTTCTTGCAGAATTCAAATAGAAAGCCAGAGACAAATGCATCGCCTGCGCCGATAGTGTCTATTGCTCTTACTTTCAACGGCTTGATCGACAGACGTTTTCCCTTTTCCATATAGGCGATCGTTGGTTTGCTTCCTCCTTTTATTATAAGGGTCAGGTCAAAGTTATCCAGTAGGACCTCTTTTCCGCCAAGTTCGCTAAGCTCTATCTCATTCACAATAAGGATGTCCGTGTTCCCCAGGATCCTTCTCAACTTACGCCATCCAAGCCGTGAGATCGACCTTCCAGGGTCAAAGCTTACTCTTGCACGGGTCTTTCTTGCAGCATACTCAAGTGTCGCGGTATTCGTGCCTGTCATATGCAGGTTTCGCGCTGACTCAAGGATGCCAAGGTCTATGTCTTTTCCAGTAAGGGTGGCATTTGCCCCGAGCATCTCGATCACTTCGGGTTGTCCTCTCTTGTCTATCAATACAAGGGATACGCCTGTCGGGTTCTTGAGATCTATCTTTACTCCAGATACATCAACGATCTTGCCTATCTTGCCTGTGATATACTTCCCATGTGAATCAAACCCGACCTTTGCAAGATCAGACGTAAAGATTCCAACATTCCTGCTCTTTGAGAACTGTCTGCCTTCATAATTAAGATACTCATTAGATGCTATGTAATCAGGAAGATTCAACCTATCATTTGACATAAGCTCAGCAGGCCATATAATTGTATGGAAAGGAACATTATCTTTGCCTAGAAAATGCACAATCCTCGTATCTTTAGACTGCCACCATGCTTTCCAGTCTTTTTTATTCTCCAGTGCCCAGTCAGCAGTAAAGCTTATATATCCTATAGGCGCATCAAACCATACATAAAAAACCTTGCCTTCATAATCATCTTTAGGTATCTTGATGCCCCACTTAAGATTCCTGCTTATGCATCTTGGCTCAAGCCCTTCCTTTATCCAGGCAAGCGGAAGATTCCGTATTATTCCTTTCCGCTCTTTTTTTGACTCTATCTTTATTCGTCCCAGCTTCTGTGAGTCCCTGTCTCTTAAGGTCACTGTGTTG
>JAIVYC010000037.1:0-6150 GCA_048635645.1 Sulfurovum sp.
AATACCATGGAACCATTGTTGACATTATAGGAGACATTGGAGACTGTAGAGAAATTGCCTGTGATATTATACTCGACAGTTACGGTCTCGTTCTGCTGGCTATTATTTGCAGGTGAGAGTATGTTGAGCGAAAGCTGCCCTGGCCCTGGAGCGGGACCAAGATCCACTTGTGCATGGACTCTGAACTGGACAGTAAGATTATCCAAACCAGCCGCACTTCCTTCTGCGTCGCCCCAGACCTCGACCTTCACTGAGTCAGGCCATCCAAGCCCCACATCATAATCCACCAGGAAATTTAGGGTGGTATTATCATTGGGTAAAAGCATGAAACTTTGCACGTTTTGCGGGTAGGTTGCATTTCCTACGATTATGGTGTCCTTTCTTGTAGCGTTTATCGTGAGAGATTCAAGGTTCTCTATGACCACTGTGACGTTCACAGACGTCGCGTTCTCAGGCTCAGCGGTTATGTCTACCGGCCGTATCCTCCACATAGTGAGGTTGAGCTCGGAGTCAACTGTCATGCTGAAGGTTCCTGACACCTCGGCAAACTCGCCGTAATTGACATTAAAGCTATGCTGCCCAGGCTCAAGGGAAAGATTGTATGTGCCATTTGCTCCTGAGTATACGGTTTGAGGCGTGCTGTAAAAGGTGAGATTAGCGCCACTCAAGCCACTCGAACCTGAGTCCATGACAGAACCTGAAAGTGTTGATTGATTGCCTGTCTCATTGGCAGATACATTGACGAAGAAATACACGGAATCCATGGCCACGACATCAGATGGGAAGATAGTGCCGTTCAAAGCAAAAAGAGTGATGTTATGCAGACCGTTCGAAAGAGGGCCAAACGTGATATACCCTGACGGCTGCAGCAATGACACAGGAGTTGCATTAGCACCATCCAGACTCGAATATAACTTCACAACACTGCCAAAGCCTGATGTGATGTTATAGGAGACATTCACAAAATCAGTATCCACTCCAACGCCATCCAGAGGAGACGTTATAGTGAGATTGACCGGCCCGAAAGGCGTCTCATTGCTTGGTGGGCCCCAAGTCATGTTGAAGAAGAATGTCACGTTCGCATATGCTTCGGGATTAGCTAGGTGTCCTCCCGTTGAGTTCACAAGCCATGCGTGGAGTGTGTGATTCATTCCGCTTTCAAGCATAAAGTCCCATAGGTGCATTCCTGGGTAATAGACGGTCTCATTGCCAGCATCCATGCTCACATTGATACCTGCAACTCCGGTCAGGTTGCCTCCCTTTGAGATCGTCACGTATTGGTAGTCATCAATGACAACTTGAGCTTCTGAGGGGGAGGTTATGCTTATTGATGGCTTTCCAAAGACATAGGTCATCTTTGTTTCCCTTATGTCCACAAGCCTTGAAAGGTCGCCTGGAACCCCCTCGCCTCCAAAGAGTTCTGAGGGTGTGAGTGAGATATCTGTGAATATTGTAAGATAGTATATGTCCCCTGAAGCGTCTGGCGCTTTCTTTGTGAGATTTGCCGTGGTATTGAGGAATTTGTCTTCTTGTGTCAGGTCAATGCCCTTCATCATTGCTTTTACCAGACTGACCGGGAACTTGTGCGCTGATTGTATTATGAAAGGCATATAGACGGATTCATTGGAAGTGAGGTTAAAGGTCAGGGATTGAGGGCTCGTCGGTGTGCTTGAGTCCATCTCTGTCCTGCCCTGGCTTTCAACTACTGTTATGTTCTTGTTCTTGACCCATACTGCTATCTCTGGGGGTTCAAAGCCTGCGTTCGCCACTGCACCTACAGACTCTGAGAGAGCGGTTGAGTTCTCTGTAAGGCCAGTGTCTCCGAGAAGGACTATGCCCCTGTAGAAACCAAGGTCGTCTATCTGGCAGCTGAATGTTGCGGTTGCATTCATAGGAATTGTCGTGCGGTTAAAACATGTTTGGTAAGTGATATTCTCATCTGCAACGACCGACCCTGTTGTGGGGTCATATATCTTCCATATGAGGAATGTCAGGTTCGCTGTTTCGCCTGAGTCTGATATTGGCGTGGCAGTGACCTGGAAGATGTCTCCAAGGTCAAGTATCTGCTCTGTTGTGTTCAGGAGTATCTCTGCCTCTGCTACTTTGAAGTCTGTCCAGGCTGATGCCCAGTTCCATTGTGAGTCCCTCATCTCTGCATCAAGCGCCCAGTTGCCCATGGTCGAGGGTGCGTTTATCTGAACATATGCATATCCTGATGGGTCTGTCGAGACATTGCTGAAATAGAGCCATATATCGCTCCACCAGTCGCCCTGGAGATGCAATTCAACGGAATCTAGCTGCACGCCTTCGTATCCATATCCTCCTTTGGTCGCTCTCAGCGTGAGTGTCATGTTCTCGCCTGGCTTGTATGTGGTCTTATCAAGTTCTACCTGAACCTCATAAGCGCTGAGCTCAAAGTAGGAGTATTTGGTCACACTGGTCAAGTTTCCTGTGTTGGTGTCATTGTAGGTTATCACTATGGTTATGTCATGATACCCTGGATAGAGTGATTGCGTGCCTATGATTATTGTTCCATCGCCTTCGGGATCAAGGGTGCCATTGGCTATTATGGTGTAATTATAGGTATAGGTCGCTGGATCCCATGTGGCATGATCCTTTTCCTTTATTTCCACCGTGGCATTCGCGTACTCGCTTGTGATGGCCACTGTTATCGGCTCGCCTATGCTTGCCTCTCTTGGGGTGAGCGTTATGCTAAAGGAGGATGATATAAAGCTCGCCATTGACATGGCCAGGTTGCCTTGTGCGTCAGTGGCCCTTAACATTAGCTCATATGTGCCCTCTGATATATTGTATTTTGAGCGGTTCACTGCGAACTCTAAGAGGCCTAGTGAGTTGGTCTGTCCCATATATTCATTCACCAAGGTTGGGGGTGGGCACATCATCACTCCGCCGCCAGTTCCTGAAGCAGGACCTTCCGGTTCCTCTGTTGGCATTGGTCCGCCTCCGCCGTCCGCTGGCATACCCATCGGGTCACCCTCGTCCCAGCAGGATTTTGCGACCGCCATAAGGGTTACGTTGACATATGGGTATACCTCTCCTTTCTTAGTCGTCTTGGTCACAAGTGTCATGTTCTCTGCTGGCATAAAGGTCGGCCGCTCGCCTTCCTTGCCTTTGAACCATGCTTGAATGTCAAAGGTTTTAAGCATAAAGCCTGTGTATCGGGTGACTGTCCTGCCCTGTTCATTTATGACCCTGACCTCAAGCGGATGGTCTGTTGATTGTGTGTCATTTAATTGTGTGGTGTTGAATGTCGCGCTTCCTGAACCCTGCGAGTCTGTCGTACCATTGGCAAGCAGGTGGTATTTATGGCCTGTGGGTCTGCAGTCGATCCATTGCAGGTTTATCGTGTGGTTCTGGAAGTACGTGAGGTTGCCTTGGTATAAGAGGAAACTCTGCGTAGCATTTCCGTCTGTCACGGTTATATTGACCCATGCGTCTGAAAGGCCTGCGAACATCATGTCCTCTTTTCCGCCTGCGCATACTTTGGATGTGTTGAGGAAAGTTATGTTCAGCTCTGTCTCAGAGTCAGGGAAGTAGTTTCTCGTGGCGTTCAATGGTATATCATTGAACTCCCACCAATAGTTCGGGGACTGGACCTCTATTGCCACGAATGGTGTGAAGGTCATATTGTCCTCGTATACTTCTATGGTGGCGTTTGCTTGTATCGGGTATGTTGAGACCTGTATCGTCATATTGTCGCCAAGATAGACTTGCCAGGTATCCTGCCATACCCAGGCATCGAATAGTCTTGAGTTGAACCATATTTTTGTGGTGCCTAGGATGTTCGTCGGGTCTGCAGGGTCATATACTGAGACCTTGGCATTATAGTCCCCTCCATCCTGGATCGTGAAGATTATTTCAGCGCGACCCTGTGAGTTCAGAGTGGCATTCATCCCTGAGGTGGTATTATTGTAGATATCCCAATCGAATTTGGATTCATTGAACTTCCAGATCTCAGTGACATTTGCGACCAGGCCTTCTGCTGGTGTGCCGCCATATCTTCCTTCCACTATAAGCGTCACGTCCTCGCCGACATCATAGGACCATCTGTCTGTCCATCCCCAGACATCCAGGCTCGCGACATCGAACCAGATGTTATCGTAAATAGTGGTCTCTCCATTCTGGAGCATGAGATTTACGCTGTAGCCTGCCTGTTCTGTCGGGACTGTGAAATTGATCAATGTAGAGTTTATGTTCAATTCCTTGTAGGGTACGGATATACCGACCTCCGCACCATCGCTCCAGATGTTCATTGCCTTGAGCACGACATCTCCGACTATCATTTCACTCCATGACCAGAGTTCAATGCTTGTGTTCTCAGTACCGTTTATCAGAAGCGAAATGTTTGCCTTGCTTGACCACCCGCCTTCTGAAGTGATGTTGTTCAGCACTGCCTCATAGAGCGTGCCGGCTGAGGTAAGCGAGACATTTTGGCCTATGTTCAGGCTGTCTTTCTTTGCAGAGCCTAGTGTTGAATTGACCGGCTCCCATCCCCACTTGAGTATTCCTGTTATTGATACATTGACAGGCTGGGTCGCGGTTATGTTCAGGGTCGCGTTCTCCCCTGAATTATAGGCGGTCTTGTTAAGTTTTGCTGTGTATGAGAATGGTATGATCTCCATCCAGGTGTTCATGCTCTGGCTTATGCTTCCATATTCAAGCCTGAGTATGGGTTCGTAATTGCCCTTCTTTAGGTCTGATTGCACTGGGAAGTAAAGGTTTGCATAGCCCCATTCATCTGTCTTGCTTGTTCCTGTGATATTGTTCGGAGACAGGTAGCTCTTGTGAAGCCTGAAACTTGCTTTCGGGAGGTTGTTGTTCTCCCAGTCGTTCCAGACCCATTCAAGTTTTAGGGTGTGGATGCCGAATTCAAGGGACTCCATATGGCTTGTCCTATTGAATGTGAAGAGGGTGGAATTCGTGCTATTCGAGACATTGACGACCGCATAGTCTGTTGGCTGCCATCTCATCGGGTCTGGCTGGTCTCCCCATCCAGCGTCCAGCAATTCTATCGTGAGATTAAGGTCTATCTTTGAAGTTCCATTCAGGAGCTCAAGCCTGGTTGAGATCCCTTCAAGGCTTACTGTTACGTTTGGAAGTGGGTCGTTCCCAAGGTAGACGTTTACGCTTGCTTTTGCAGTGTCTCCTATCGCATACTGCCATGGATGCATCCATGCCCATGCATCGAGCGTGCGTACTTCATAGCTGAGCCAGCGCTCTTCAAATCTTGACGCGTCTGTCGGGTCGCTTATCAGGAGTTTTAGCTGGTAGTAGCCGGAATCATTGGTCAGGCCTTCTAAGAGAGCGCCTTGCCCATTTTCTATCTCGTTCCTATTCGTGTCGTTTATCTCAAAGCTTCCATTCAACTCGCTGGTCGGGGTGTATGCGGTGTAATAGACCGTGACATTTGAGGGTGGGTTTATTCTCACGCGGACCGAGACATTGTCTCCCTGTTGGTATGTCCAGCGGTCCAGCCATGCATCCACTTCAAATGCTCTTACCTCGAACCATGTGTAATGGGTTGGCGCGCCTGAGACCTCGACCTCTGCTATGTAGAAGCCTTTTGAGAGATCGCCTGGTCCTGGAAGGTATGCTATGCCATCCGGACCTGTGGTTGCATTATACTCGCCTGAGTATTCCGCTATCAGGTTCCAGCTCCAGCTGTCTCTTATTGAGAGCAGACTCACGTTTATGTCAGGTTTTCCTGTTGAGCCTGATGATGCATTTACTGTGAAATTAAGTGGCTGGCCGACAAAGAGTTGTGTCGCCGGGTATATTTGCAGGTCAAATGATTTTACCCTGAACCATATCCATTGGCTTGCTCTCGTGTCCCCCTGGATGAATTCCAACCTTAGATTGTAGTCCCCTGGTTCTGTGATATTGAGGGAAGAGATCGGTATGTTGAAATAGGCGCCGTTCAAGCCGGTGGTTTCACTTACCGGGTCAAATGCCATTTCATCCCAGGTCCAGCCTGAGCGCACCTCAGAGATGTTCACAAGGATCCCTGAAATGTCCTGCTCATTTGCATCTGTGGCATGTGCAGTGAATGTTATGTTTCCATCCAGACTGAAGTCCCAGTCATCCATATCTACTCTTGTGCTGAAGGACGAGACCTCGAACCATCTTCTT
>JAIVYC010000038.1:0-6055 GCA_048635645.1 Sulfurovum sp.
GATGCTGAGGCCTTACGTGTCGGCAGAAGCGCTGTCCTGCACAGGACATCATAATCCTGCTCTTCTAGGATGCTTTTTGCCGCGAGATGCCCTGACCGAAAGGCATATCTCATCCCAAATCCGAGCAGCATGTCCTGGAATCCTGCAGCTTCGCCCGCAAGCAGGCTTTTTCCCTTTTTTACTGAATCCAATAAGCAAAAGCTCCCGACCCCTGCGAATTTTTTCGCATTTCTGATATCAAGCTCTGTTATTTTCTTGAATTCTTCTATTGTGTTTTTGATGTATTCTTTTTTGTTTTTCGTTCCTGATGACAGTATGGTGACGATCGTCCCCTTTTTCTCATGTATCAGCAGGTATGCGTATGCTTTTGGCGCTATTTTGTCATTCAATATTGCTGCGGTCATGTCTTTGGTCTTTGTATCGAATGTTATTCCAAGGCCCATCCCAATGACCTTCTTTGGCCCGGTTGCTATGATATCGCAATTTTTCCTTGTCCTATTGAACCTTATTTTAGCTCCTGCATTTTCAGCTTGTCTTTTCAGCGAGCGGTCCAGGCATTTTTTTCCGTTTCCTCTCTGGACCAGATGGTATGTCGGCCTTTCTGTCCTTATCTCATATCGTTTAAGTGAGGGTGAATAGAATTCTGTTTCATGGACGCTTTTTAGCACAAAATCGGTCTTTATGTCATATCCTCTGATCTCTTCAAGAGCGTCTCTCTCGCTTGTCCAGTTCTCTATGCCTTGGTGGTCTCCATTGAATCTTTTCCCAACCGTTTTGTTTTTCTCATATATAGTTACTTTTTCCCCTGCCTTTGCAAGTCCTATGCCCGCGGTAAGCCCGGCTATCCCTGCTCCTGCGATCCTAATCATATTTAGCCTCTAGGACGTCTCTTATCCATTCTGCCTTTTTTCTCCCTATCTTTTCCACATTGACCAGTTCTTCAGGCCCGGCTGTCAGGACCTTTTCAACACTCCCGAATCTTTTCAGCAGGTTTTTTGCAAGGACCAGCCCGACCCCAGGCAGGCTTGCTATGATGTATTCCTGCCATTCTTTTGTTGAGAATGTCTGCTTGTTCCCTCTTATCCTTATGTTCTTCTTCAGGTCTATCTGCTCTCTTTTTGCCATTGCTACGATGAGTCTGGCCGTTTCTCTTGCCCCGCTTGTCCTGAATATCGGTATCCTATAGTCTATCATCAGTGAGGATATTGCGCCTTGTATCGCGTTCTCATGCACTTTCCTTATGCTGTATATGTCCCCTTCCCCTTCAATGAGCATGACCGGTCTCTGGAATGTTTCGTCCAGTTTTTTTGCCTGTGAGAACAGCCTGCCGTCTATCAGGCTTGTGACAAAATCCTCTGGTGTTTTTCTTTCTATCCCCACGCGTTCGCTTGCCTGATAGTCCCCTGCTTCCATGGCAGTAGCCGAGAGCTTTATCCCTAGCTCGAACAGTTCCTTTGAGACCGCGCTCTTCAGCTCCCTGTGGTCCACTATGACCGTTAGCTCCGCCTTCATCAGAATTCTTATGCTTTCGCTCTTCTTTAATTGTTTTCTTCATACTCAGCAAGGCTTTTCTGCCCTTTGTTTTCCTGCATCTCTTTCAGTGTTGACCTCATTTTCCGTTCCCTGTGGAATGACGCCCATCTATACGCCTCGTCCCGCGTGTCTTTTGCAACAAGCACTATGACCTTCCCTGCTGTGTGTCTCGCTGTCCTTCCTCTTCTTTGTATCGAGCGCAGCTCGCTTGGTATGGGCTCAAAGAAGAAGACTATTGACACGCTTGGGAGGTCAAGCCCCTCTTCCCCGACGGATGATGCCACAAGCACATTGAAGCCCATATCCCTGAATCTGTCAAGTGTTTCTATCTGTTCTTTCTGGCTCATGCCCTTCTCTATCCTTGAGCTCTGGCCGACGAGTTTTTCCGCTTTCACCCCTGCCTTTCTCAGTTCTTCCAGTATCTTGTTCACAGTGTCCCTGTACTGGGTGAATACTATCATCCTTGAGCCAGGCTCTCTTTTGATCTCTTCCCCTACAAGCCTTGTCAGCCTCTCTATCTTTGGATGGTCCATCCTCTTTTCATACATCCACTTTGTCTTGAGTCTTGCGTTCGTGAAGTCCTCGTTTTTCATTAGTGAGGCCACGGCCTTGCTTTTCTGCTTTTTCAGCCTTTCAAGGTAATTATACAATGGCGATATTCCCTGTGTCTCAAGAAGTTCCAGCGCATGGTATGCTTTCATGCTTGCAGCTGCCTTTGACACTCCGGTGTATGCAGAGGGGTCGCCTTTTTGTATCATTTTCATCAGTTGTCCCTGAAGCTTCAGAAGCTCTCTTTTCCCTGTTCTTTTCACAGAGCCGCTTCTCACGTATCTCATGTCCTTCAGTTCCCCCAGATATTTTTCTGTGCTTTTCTCAAGCAGTTCCTTGATCCTTTTCATGTCTTTTGTGAGTTCCACTATTTCCCATGAGATCTCGACCGGTTTTACATACTGCCGCACGCTTTTGTCTGCCTCTGTCCTTATCTCCGCCCTTTTTATGAAAAGGTTCTTACATACCTGCTCTATCGTTTCCTTGTTCCCTCCAGGGGATGCGGTAAGCCCGAGTATCAGTGGATCTTGGGTTTTCATGTACTGCTTTGCTATGAATACATAGGCATAGTCCCCGCTTGCCCTGTGGGATTCGTCAAATATCACGAGCGAGAATTCGCCAAGGTCAATATTTCTTGTAAGCACATCGTTCTCGACTATCTCAGGTGTGCAGAAGAAGACCTTTCCGTCTCTCCATTCTGCTCTCCTTTTTTCAGGGGGGGTTTTCCCTGTGAGGCCAACCAAGCCCTTTGTCTTGAGGTTCTCCCTGAAGTATCTCTTATGCTGCTCGACCAGGGGTTTTGTCGGTGCAAGGAAGAGGATCTTTTTCTCCGGGTGTTTCAACAGCCTGTCTGCGCAGGCAAGCAGGGCTATCGGGGTTTTTCCAAGTCCTGTGGGTATGATGACCAGAAGGTTGTCCTCCTTGGCCTTGCACACTATCTCCTCTTGGTATCTTCTTTTCTCTATGCTTTCTTCTTTTACAAGTGGATGGCTGAAGTATTCCATGATATTCCTTTTTTTCTGGTATTAAAAACCTTATAGAGACCAGATTGCCGGTAAACCCTATATATCTAAAGGTCATCTCTTTCCTTATGCTTATAGATACACACGCTCACCTTCATTTCAGGAATTTTAACAAGGACCGCGAACAGGTAATAGAGAGGGCCAGAGAGGTCCTGGAGGCTGTTTTTGAGGCAGGCGTTGATCTCAATACGAACAATAAAGCACTTGCCCTTGCCGAGGAGCACTCTGGTTTCATTCATCCGGTCATTGGCCTTCATCCAACTGAAAAGCTTTCAGAAGATTCCTGTGCAAAGGTCGAGGCCCAGATAAGGGAGAATGTTTCAAGGATAATAGCGATAGGTGAGATAGGCCTGGACTATCATCATGACACCCCCAGAGACATCCAGCGCCATGTCTTTGAGCGCATGCTTTCCCTGGCAGAGTCCCTTTCTCTTCCTGTGATTGTTCATTCAAGGGAGGCTGAGTCTGATTGCCTTGATATCTTATCCGCGTATCGCCTTCCAAAGGTCGTGATGCACTGTTTTTCCCATCTCCCTCTTGTTGGGAAGTGCATTGAACAGGGCTATCTTGTCTCTGTCCCCACGACCGTGTGTTTCTCTGAAAATGCCCGGAAGATAGCAGAGAAGATACCTCTCTCCAGCATGCTTCTTGAGACAGACGCTCCCTTCCTTTCTCCCTTGAGAGGGAAGCGCAATGAGCCTGCTTTTTTGGTCCATTCCATCCCTGTGCTTTCAAAACTATTAAATAAAAAGCCTGATGAAATATCCTTAGCAACGACCTCGAACGCAAGGGCCCTCTTATGATAAAGATAAGACAGATGCAGGAAAAAGACCTCCAGGACATTCTTTCGATCAATGAGCAGTATCCGACAAGGCAATTGACAAGGCAGGAGATTCTGAGCTTCAATGACCTGAAGGAAGGGGTCTGCATAGTGGCGGAAGAGAGCTCAAAGGTCGTTGGTTTCCTTCTTATGCTTTTCTCTGAGCATGCCGCGTCGATCGTTGATGTTGAGACCGATATGGAGCATATCGGGGGGCAGGTGACCCCTTATCTCTTTGAGGCTGCGAGGAGGATCGCGATCCAGAACGGCGTGACAAGCTTCTACAAGACAAAGGCCTTCCATGTACATGTCTGAGCAGAATCTTTTTAATTGGGAGTTCCATTAGATTTCAACATGGATCGCATCACCAGGGCGTTTAGAAGGAATTTCGGTTTTCCGGTTGGCTCTCTTGTCATAGCTGTCTTGAGCGTCTGCCTCTTTTTCCATTTTGCAGAAGGCTTCTTTTTTTCTCCTGATTTTTCAGTTGTCCAGACATTCGGGCTCAATTATGCAAAGCCCTTCACTTTTTTGAGCTATACTTTCATCCACTTATGGGTCTTGCATCTTCTTGCGAATCTCTCGTTTATCCTTGTTTTTGGTTTTTTGGTCGAGAGGCGCCTTGGCCTTGCCGAGTTTTTCAGCCTCTATATCATCGGTTCTGCTCTTGCAGGCCTTTTCGCCCAGACGGCAGGGCTTGTCTTTGACCACAAGCTCTATATCATTGTTGGAGCGAGCGGGGCTGCTTTCGTGCTTCTTGGCGCGGCTTTGATGATCCGCCCGGTCCATGCTTTTCTTGCGTATCTTGTTCTTGCCTTTTTCATCATCCCAGGGATCCTTTCTGTCAATATCGATGATCTTAGGGAGCGCACAGAGAGAACCCTTGCCCGGCAGGTGGAAGACATTTCCCTTGAGCAGCAAAGCGCTGCTGAGTCCTATCAAAGGGGGGCGATTAACCAGAGCGCTTTTGTCGAGGTCACGCGTTCCCTTGAGATCAAGAAGAACCAGACTGTCCATGAGATAAAGGGGATCAATGAGGCAAGGCAGGTGGAAAGGGTCACACAGATATCCGAGACCACGCATCTGAACGCTGTTTTTATCGGGGCTGTGATCTGCTTGATGTTCAGGCCTGAGCTTTTAAGGGAGTGGGCTGCAAGAGCAAGGGCGCTGATTTATCACTTATAAAACAATCGAAAGAAAAACTATTTATAGGGAAAAATGCGTTTTTCGGTTTATGAGTTCCAGGAAGTATGCTATTCATTTGAAGACCAGGGCCAGCGATAGGATTAAGCGCTTGAAGGCCAGCAAGTCCTGCTCTCCTTGGCTTGCCAATCTTTCGAACAAGGCTCTTCCTCCCTTTTTCTTTCTCTTGATCGGGATTTTCTCTCTTGTTCTTGCCTCTCAAACGAGCTCTGACATGACACGCATTAATCTTTCTCTTCTCAGCGCTTTTTCAGGTGTAATGGGTTTCTATTTCTTGGGTTCCTAGCATGACCATTATTGACACCATCAAAAGCAAGATCCCTTTCCTGAAGAAGGAGGCAGAGGATGAATTTTCAGAGGATCTTGGAGGCGATCTGGAGGACCTTGGGGACGTACCTTCTCCTGAGGCTGAGCCAGAGCCTTTGCCTGGAGAGTCAGGCTTTGAGAACCCCCCTCCAGAGGAGTATCAGCAGCCAGAGCCTGAATTGTCTCCTGAGCCCCCGCAGCCGCAGTATCAAGCCCAGCCGGCCCCGCAAGCTCAACCCCCGTATCAGCAGCCCTCCCCTCAGTTCCCTGACCAGCAGCCGCCTGCTCAGCCAGGAGTGGAGAAAGCGGACCTTGAGAACATAAAGCTTAATATGGACAACATAAAGCAGAGGATAGAGAATATCATGCACAGGTTCGACACGCTCGCATCAGAGCTTGACAGCATAAAATCAGAGAGCGCGTACGAGAAGACGGTCCTGTCAAAGTATGACTATTACCTTAGGGAGTTGGGAGTTAAGCTTGACACGCTTGAGAAGCAGCACGAGGCGATCTGGCACGAGATAAAGAACACCTCGCAGAATCCCTGACACCTCATTCGAAATCGCTCAATTTCTTAAGGTTTGCTGAGTGGTCTTTGATCTTTCTGCCTTAGATCGGAAGAGCG
>JAIVYC010000039.1:0-6037 GCA_048635645.1 Sulfurovum sp.
TGAACTGGCCGGATGGCAGTCGGATCACTGCTTTTCCTGCCTCTTTTGACACTAATCTTGCATATGCCCCGCCGCTCTTGACGAGTTTTCCCCCATCACCAGGGGATATCTCAATATTGAACATCATTGTACCTTCAGGTATTTTTTCTATTGAAAGTATGTTTCCTGCTGTTGGCCCGCTTGTGAGCACTTGGTTTATGTGCACTCCTTCTGCTGCAGGGATCATGTATTTCGTGGAATCTTCGAATCTGATCATTGCAAGAGGGGTTGTATGCCCTGGACTGTGGACCAGGTCTATTATTGTCCCTTTGCCCTTCTGGTTTAGCGGGAACAAACAGGTGTTTCCTGCTGACCTGTGTGAAGGGTTCTTGTATGCACCGCTTCCTTTTCCTCTTCTTTGTAATGGTAGTCTTTTTCCCATTTTTACATTACTCCTAGTTTTGTTGCGACATCAAGGGCTGCTGATTTCCGTTCAAATCTTATGTATGCTCTTTTGTCTCCTTTTCTTGAGATATGGGTATTGACTGTTTTCACTTTCTCACCATACATCTTTGTTAGGGCCCTCTTTATCTGTTCTTTTGTTGCTTTGCGTGCAACTGCGAATAGGAGCTTGTTTTCCTGCTCTATCTGGGCCATTGTCTTCTCTGTCAGCATTGGTCTTATTATTACGTCCATATTAAGCACCTAAACTTTTTATCGCAGACTCTGTCCATATCACAAGTCTTGCTCCATGAGCACCTGGGGAGAGTATCTCTGCATTCAATTGATCTGTTCTTGCCACTTCCAATCCAAGATTTTTCACTGCTTTTGAAAGTCCCTTGTCTTCTGATACTATGAAAAGAGGGCCTGTTTTTTTCCTGTATTTCCTGCCTCTGCTTTTTCCTTTTCCTGCCCTGATCGACCTTTGTTTTATCCTGTTAAGTTCTTCTGACAATTTTAAGGCATCAAGGACCTCTCTTGCCTGTTTTACTTTTGCGATCTCCTGGATCGAGTCTTCCATGATTATTGGAAGTCCTATCTCGAATTTATGGCCTCTTGAAAGCACGAGTTCCTTGTCGATCGTTGATGCGATCGCTGACCGCACTGCCTTTTGCCTTTCTTTCTTATTTATGCCTTCAGCAAGATTTTTCTCCTGCTTTGGAGGATGTGCCCGCCTTCCGCCTCTTACTTGCGGCGCGAACACTGCAACTCCTGCTGCAGGGAATGATCTGAATTTCGGGCCGTATGCTCTTTTGCCTCTTCCGCTTCTGAATGGTCCTGCTTTGACCCTTTTCACTCTTGCCATTCCATGGCCTGTTCCTCTTCCTTCTCCGCTGGTCCTTTGTCCTGCAAGCTTGTCAGCGCCCCATTTCTGGAGCCTTGCGGTAAAGGCTGCAAGGAATGCTCTCTTGATAAGGTCTGACCTGTAAGGTGTTGAGAACACCTTTGGCAGTTCTACGCTTCCCTTCTTGTTTCCTTTGAGGTCGTATACTGTTGATTTCATCTTCCTTGTTTTGAGCTTGTGCTCATGAATGTGATCTCCGGGGTTTTTGCTGGCTTTGATTTTCTCAGGGCTGCTCTCATCATGACCAGTCTTCTTCTCGGGCCTGGTATCGAGCCTTCGATAAGTACGCAGGGGTTCTTTATCTCGCCATAGTTCACCATTCCGCCCTTAAAGGTTATCGGCTTGTCTGAGACATCGAACACCAGCTTGTTCTGGTCGCATCTCTGGTGATATCCCATCTGCCCTGCCATCGGTGTGTACCAGGGTGTCTGGGTTCCTCTGTCCCCGAGCGTCCCTATATGTCTTCCCTTGGCGACCCTGTGTTTTCTCTTCCTGATCTTCACTCCAAATCTTTTTACAGGACCTTGGGTGCCTTTTCCTTTTGTCACTGCCTGCACGTCGACATACTGCCCTGGAAAAAGAACATCCATTACAGGTATCTCGCCCCCGATGTGTTCCTTTGCATAGGCGATTCCCTCTTCTATTGTGCCTGAGATGGACATTTCGAGTATTCTTGGTCTCTTTGATGGGACCGCGGTCGTTCTTGCCGGCTGCGTGTGGACAAGAAGGCGTATCTCATCTGCATCTTTCATAGGTTCAACATCAACGGGTTTTGTTTTTTTCCGTGGTTTCAGAAGGCGGGAGAGGTTTTTATCTGTCTTTTCAGAGGTTGTCTCATGGATTATTTTCATGCCATATGGCGTCTTTTTATAGGCTCTGACCCCATAGCAGGTAAGTGGTGGCGTTTCTACTATCGTGCATGCTACCATGACCTCCTTGCCTTTTGTCTCTGTGTTCTTATTGTCTATCGCAAAGGCATGGGTCATTCCTGCTTTGAAACCTGCGAAAGCAAGCGGCTTCGTCCCCTCTATTTTTCCCCAGGAACGCAATCTTGGCTTTATTGACTTCGCCCTCTTCCTCGGGTGAAACTGCAATGAACCTGCTCTTGGCTTTGAATTTTTGGTCATCTTAAATAAGGAACCGTTCCCTTTGACATCTCACAGTTTCCTTTTTGGACTTGCAAGATGTATAGCCCTTATTTGACAGTGCCGTATATAAACCTTTTGTCCTGTGTCAGGTCTATTTCCCTTTCTTCAGGCCTGTGAGTGTCACTTCGAACACAAGGGTCTGGCCTGCCAGTGGATGGTTGGCGTCAAGCTTGACATACTCTTTGTCTATCTCAAGCACCTTCACTGTTCCCTGAGCGAGTTTTATTGCCATCCCTTTCTTTAGGGTTATCTTGTTCTCTTCAAAGACATTTACCGGGACCATGCTTATCAGCTCAGGTCTTCTTATCCCAAAAGCCTTGTGAGGTGGGAGAACTATTCTTTTGTTCTGGCCTGTTCTCATTCCAAGGACGCCCTCTTCAAGCCCTCTAAGGACCTGGCCTGCGCCGACCCTGAAGGTAAGCGGCGCGTATTTCTTTGCAGGGTCGAATATCCCTGCCTTCTTTGCCTGCTCTTCAGAGGATGTGTCAAACAGGTTCCCTGAAGGGTCTTTTGCTGTGAACTCTATCTCCACGATATCTCCTGTTTCAACGTATTGGTCGTCCATATCTGAATAAAAAAGCGATCACCTATTTAAATGAAAGTGGACCGCTTGAAAAGAAAAAACGCCGGTCTCCCGGCGGTAATGCCTTATCTAGTCCTGGACTTGACAAGCACATAGTAGAGTAGAGCCCCCAGTATTGTCAGCCACAATAGAGTCACTGCCCAGACCACCTTGTCATTCTTTCCCTTTGCAGGGAACTTGTTGTCCGGCCTTTGGACGCAGTCTATGAACATCCACAACCAGAAGATTATGACAAGTGCTGCAACCAGTACAAAAGCGCCGCCAAGCGCTGGAACACTCATCAAATCATACATTCCGAACATACGATCACCTCAAAAAAAGGATGGACTCCCCCTATATAAAATAAAGCTATGGCAGAAAGACTGGATACTCATGTGAATACTGCAAAAAAAATCAAAATTGAAAAAAAATTGAAAGAGCCGCTTGCGCGGCCTATTCCCTCAGATATCCTTGAATCTGCCCTTGAGCTTTTCTATCACATGAGGAAGGGAAGTGTACTCCAGTTCCTCCTCAGGAAGCCTGTGCGGCTCGAACGGCCCATGCCTGCGCATGTATTCCGTGATCTCCATGGCTTTCTGCCTGGTGATGTCAAATGACTTATCCGCGAACATGTCCTGCGGGCCTATGAGCTTTCCATGTGCCAGTTGGAACCCAAAACAAACGACCCTTGGCGGCCCGTCGAATCTTGTCGGGTTCGCGTCCTTCTGGGCTACTGGCATTAACGGCCCTCTGTGCGAGCCTCTCATCCATCCAGCGACCAGATGAGGGAATGCGAATCCTTCCATTACTTCCCCTACTGCGGGGAGTCCTGACTGGGCCCTGACAACGCAGACCGGGTCATCCTTGCCTACATACCTTCCGGCTGTCATGTTCAGCTTCTCTGCGCTTATTGATGCGGCAGGCTCTCCGTTCTTCTTTGATATGCTCTTTATCTCATACCGCCCGGTCGTCCCTATGAGCGCGAGAAGCTCGTAGATCTCCTCAGGGGTCTTCATTGTCGTTTTCTTCTGGTCCTTGATATCATATATCTCGAACTTGACCCCGTCTATCATGTTCGGGTCTATCGTAAGCCCTGCTGTGTTGAACGGGTCTGCGAATATCTTGAACAGTGGGAGGTTGTATGCTGCCGGTTCTGTTTTGTCTGCCATAAAGACAAGTATGGGTTCGCTTTTCCTCTCCTCGAATTCCATCTCTGCAAAGCCTGGGCCCATGCCCTTCAGGTTCCCTGAGAATGCGTGTGAGAGAAGGTCCTGCCCTGCGCCATATAGTTTCATGTCTTGTGCCACTTTTGTGATCGCCTCGAATGTGTTGAACGCAAGCCCGTGTATGTCCTTGTGCCCCACGCCCTTGTCATGGGTCATGATCAGCTCTATATCATCCCCGCATCTTGTGACATGAAAATCTATCAGGGTATGGCTCTCTTTTGCAACATCCAAAGACTCCCTGGCTACCTTTAATAGCTCTTCCGGAGCCACGCAATGGCCTGGGATAGAGCCTACATCCGCTTTAATGACACTGATTGTTACCTTCATTTGATAGTCCTCCTTTTTTCTGGTTTAGGAATGGAAAATTTATAAAGTATTTGGTCATGCAAGCACTTCAAAAACAGGAAGCCCAAACGCGGACAAGACCGCATAGTTCCAGATTATATTGACAAATGAGAACACAAGCTGTGTATGGGGGGGATTCCCAAGCGCTATATAGGTCGGCGTGCCGATCAGGTTACCTCCCACCACGAATGCCATTGTGTAGAACAGGAAATTACCTGGCTCAAGCACCAGAAAAGCAGAGAGAACAGCGACTATTATATGAATAAACGTTGACGCGACAGTGAACTGAGGGGCCTCATTTATCAGCCTCCCGCCAACTACTGTCACGAACACGGCAAAAAGGATCCCCATGGGAAGTCCTTGGGTTGACGCGATCATCACCACTGAGACCATTCCTATGTCTGTGCCTCCTATGCTACTGTACCTGTCTGGGATCTTGAAAAGAAGGCTCAGGAATGCTAGGATGAGCACTATCAAAAAGATCTCTATCTCATGGGCAAAAGTGAGCAAAAGAAAACCAGACAGGACCAACACCATAGCTACTATCACAGCGGTCACCACTGCCAGGTTTGAGACCAGCTTGTCGAACAAGCCCACAGGGATATTGTATATACAAAGATAGATAAGTTTTGCGGTCAGGGCATATTTAAGCATTAGTCAGAAAGCGTGCAGGTGACTTGTCTTTCAGAGACCGGCTGCCCTTTTGATGTCAAGCTTACTCTTATCTCAAAGCATACATTGCCGCTTGCACTGCCTTGTCTATGTGTGGCATCTCTCCAGCGATCCCATCTGCTGGGTGTATCTTCCCGTTCGCTCCGGCATACTCGAATAGGTGAGCTATCGCTGGCAGTTCGGTCTCGTCTGTTATCGCCTGGGAACCTATGACTATGAGCTTGCTTTCAGCTCGTGACAAAGCAACGTTCAGCATCTTGTTGTCTGCCAGTATCTTGAACCGCTCCTTCATGTTAAAGAACATCTTGTCAAGCACCATATTGTAGATGACTATCTTTTTTTGCCTGCCCTGGAACGCATGGACGGTCCTTGCGTCTATGGCATTCAGGGATTCAAGGTCGAGCTCGTCTTTCAAGGTGTGTCTAAGTGAGTCTTCTATCAGCTGGGTCTGGAGCCTGAAAGGGGTGATCACGGCTATGTCCTCTTTTGGTATCCTCTGGTTTTGGACAAGGTCGTAATAGACCTTTGCGCATATTCCTGCCTCTTTCTCATTGACATACGAAAATGAGTTGCCATATCTCCTCCACTTGCCATCTGTTGCGTTCTGGGTGTCTATCCATGTGAGAGGGGTTTCCAGATCGTTCTCTTTAGGGAATGCCGAACCCTTCGAGCTGAGCCTTCGATTCGCGCTTTCATGGGTCAGAAGCTTTCCATTATAGAACTCATCTGAGATGAACTGCATTATCCTCTTGTGTGTCCT
>JAIVYC010000040.1:0-6028 GCA_048635645.1 Sulfurovum sp.
GAGTTCAGACGTGGGCTCATCCGATCTCATCGAGAAGGGGGTGGAGTGATGGGTAAGCGGGGAAACCTCGCATGAGACTCCGCAACCGGAAGTCTCTTTTTCGATCAAACTGGCCGCTTCGGCGGCCAGCGGCGGGGCTGACAACTTACACGGGAGTTGCTTTTCCACATAAAAACGTGATATACATTTTTATGTGGAGAATATGCGGGAGGAATTGAATAATGGAAAAACAAAATGTTACCCTATCCATCCCCAAGGCTTTATTGGGACAGGCCAAGATTATGGCTGTGAGTCAGGATAAATCTCTCAGTCAACTGCTGAAAGAGGCACTTGAAGAAAAGGTGAGAGAAGAGGCTGATTACAATAACGCTCAGAAAAGACAATTACGGCTTCTCAAAAAAGGCCTGGATTTAGGAACCAAGGGTCAGGTAAAAATCAGCAGGGATGATCTCCATGCCAGAGGATAAGATATTTGTAGATACGAACATAATCATCTATGCTTTCGATGTGACCGCAGGAAAGAAACATAGAGTTGCAGTCAACACTTTAACCGACCTGTGGAATTCAGGCATGGGCGTGATCAGCACACAGGTCCTGCAGGAATTTTTTGTCAACGTTGTACAGAAAATACCAAAACCGATAGACAAAAAATTGGCGAAGGACATTGTTAGGGATTTTTTGAAATGGCATGTTGTCGTGAACAAGGGAGATTCTATCCTCCGGTAGTTCTCAAGAAAGGCTGCTGTCTCTTTTATTGTCCCCTCAAGAGCTGTATATTCTGAGTCAAGATTCACTGTTATGTCACTCCCCACAAAACTCCCCCCTTAGGTATGCTTCTATCTTGTCTTTTGTCTGTTGGCGGTGTCTTTTGATCTTTATCTTCCCGTCTGTTTTTTCCAGGTCGAACTTTATCCCGCTCTCCTCAAGGCTTTCAAGCAATGCATCAGCCGCTTTGTCCTCACGTACTGTGTTCTCTTCCATGACAGCCTCTCCCTTTGCCGTCCTTGTGATAGTATCTGCTAATGGAAGGAGTATGCTTTCTCCAAGCAGTCTTGCCCTCTCTTTAAGCTCTTCGGGCGTGTCATTCATCTCGCTTGCCATAAACCCCTCTCTGAGTATCCTTCTGAACATGAATTCTCTTGCAAACTCGAACGGGAACCTAAAGGCATATTTCAGGTCCCCTCTTGTGGAGTTAGGGGTGGTGTATTTGAGCTGGAGGCGCATCTGGGTGTCTTTCAGGACAAGGCCTTCCCTTCCCTTTTTTTCAAGCTCTCTCATTATCTGCCTTATCTTCTCATGGTCTTTTGGTGTGAATATCCCAAAGAAACCTGCTTTTCTCAGGCCATGCTTGTCAAGCAGCTCAAGCCTCTCTCTGACAGGGACGGGCTTGTTCGTGTTCTTCTCTCTTATGTCAAAGATGAAGAAGTCCATCGCATCAACGCCGTCATACTCATGAGAGACATGCGGGTTCAATGGCCCTGCGAACTCTGCGCAGAGGACCTTGCTTGGGTTGTCTTTGAAGAAGGCCCGACATTCAGGTGTGTCTGCATGGTATGTGGAGTATGGGCATATCAGCCCTCCTCTTGTGATCGCGATCAGCTCCTCTCCTATCGTTAGGATGCGGACATTGTACCCATCCATCTTTTCTTCTGCTGAGAACTCTTTAAGATGCCTTTCAAGCGCGGTCTTCAGGCATAATATCCTGCGTATCTTTGGGAAGCCACGCACCACTTCATCGGTCCCTGGGAAATAGACCGTGCCTTTCTCAAGATGCCCTGTTTTGTGCCTGAGCCTCAGGTACTCTATGTCTTTATATCGCTCGTTGATGAAAACGCGCCTTTTTATCGTTGACTCTAAGAAGGAGCTTTCAACCCCGAGTTTTTGCGCGGCTTTCTGGATGTTCATAATTGCGAGATCTCGTGTGCAAGTGCGGCTGCTGCTATTATCTCAGCGAGCTTTCCAGGGTCTTCCTTGTCACAGCCCATGATCTTCAGGCACTCCTGCTGCGTTTCTACTCTTGTTCCGCCTCCTAGCGTGCCCACTTGTATATTGGTGATGGTCAGAGCGCAATATAACCCTTTTGGGGTGTTTTCAAATAGAAGGTCCCCATTGTGCGCCTCGACCGTGTGCGCTATGTCCTGGCCTGCCGCGACATATATTCCTGAGATCGCATCTGCAAAGCCCTGCCTTGGTGTGCTGCCTGACATACCCTCAAGGAGTACTTCGGCGGTCACGCATCTTCCTCTTCCCTCTGTATAATTGAGAAAGGCTGGTTTCTTGTCTATGCACATGTTGCCTGAGAGCGCGATGTATTCCGCCTCTGGGAAATTCTTTTCTATCAGGCCAAGAGCCTTATCGGTCGCTATCGTCACCATGTTCATGCCCATTGCCTTTGAGGTGTCATACGCGAACCTCAAGTAGAGGTTCCTGCCGACCATGTATGGTTTTATCCAGAGTAACCTGCCGTGTCTTGTGGTCGTCTCTGCCTCTTTTTTTATCTCATCGAAATTCGAGCCGACCCATTCGGCCATCTTCTTTGCATAGGCTGCGGTCGGCGCCTTTAGCACAGGCCCTCTGGTCATGAAGTTCGAGGATATTGTCGTCCTTATCTTTCTCTCACCTATCGTTTCAAGGCCCTTTGAGATCCTGGCGGCTGTTTCTGGTTTCAGCCGCGCCACTGGCACAAGAAAGTCTCCTTGAGCATATTCCCCGTCTACATGCACAGGTCCTGTTATCTCAAGCGGTACCTGGGAAACCCCTATGAAGTTCTCTATGTTCGCGTGCAGGCTTTCTGGGTCAAGTGAATAGTGGCTTATATGTTCCAGTCCTGCACCCATCCTCTCCGCTATCAGTTTCCTGCGCTCTTCCAGGCTAAGAGCTCTCTGTGATCCCATAATTGAAGTCTAAAATTCAAAAAGATTATAGTTCTATCGGGTTCAATCTTCCAGCTTGAACTTGTATCCATAATGGATCGCGCCAGCAGGTCCATCCTCTTTTATCCGTCTGTATACAACTTTTACCCTGTGGCCTATCTCTATATCCTTGTTGGCGCACTCGACAAGCTGCCCTGTGATCTTGGGTCCCTCGTCAAGCTTCACTATCACCATGTTATAGGGCACCTGGTCGTCGAACCCTGGTGGTGCGACATGCACTGTGGTGTATGTGAGTACCTCCCCTTTGCCTGAGAGCTGCAGGGTTTCCATGACATGGGTGTCTTTGGCTCCTGACTTTCCTTTCACATACATCTCCTTGCAGTCCCTGCAGATAAGTCTTGGGGGAAAGTATACCTGGCCGCATATCCGGCACTTGCTGCCTTCCAGGTTGTATCTTGTCCTGATCTCTCTCCAGAATCTTGGAACGCTCATTTGTCCAGCCCCATTATATGCACAAGCGCCGTGCCGCCTGAACCCCCGACATTGTGTGCCATGCCTGTCTGGGCGCCTTTGACCTGTCTCTTGCCTGCCATCTGCTTCAACTGGAGCGTTACTTCCACTGCCTGTGCAACGCCTGTGGCTCCAACGGGGTGGCCTTTTGCTTTCAGGCCTCCTGAAGCGTTCACCGATATCTTGCCGTCGATCTTTGTTTCGCCGTCAAGTGTTGCCTGTGCGCCTTTGCCTTTTTCATAAAAGCCCAGGTCCTCTATCGCGCATATCTCGGCTATTGAAAAGCAGTCATGCACTTCCACAAAGTCTATGTCCTTTGTTTTCATGCTTGCTTGTTTGAATGCCTGCTTTGCTGCATGGACCGTGGCATCAAGCGTGCATATCTTTCTCCTGTCATGCAGGGAGAGCGAGTCTGTTGCATGCCCTGAGCCCTTTATCCACACTGGCGTGTCTGTGAGCTCTTTTGCTTTTTCCTCGCTCGCGAGTATCACGGCGGCTGCGCCGTCTGTGAGCGGTGAGCAGTCCAATAGTTTTAGAGGATCAGCGACCATTGTTGACTTGAGCACCTGCTCTGTGGTGACCTTGAACTGGAATTGCGCGTTCGGGTTGTTGGCGCCGTTCGCATGATTTTTGACGGCCACAGCTGCAAGATGCTCTTCTGTCGCACCGAACCTGTGCATGTATCTCTTTGCTATCAGGGCGTATAATGCAGGGAAGGTCATGCCATAGAAGGCCTCCCATTCCTGGTCCGCGGCTGTGGCAAGGACCTCTGTGGCAATATCAGTTGTCACGTCTGTCATCTTCTCAACGCCTCCGACCACTATGCAGTCATGCATTCCGCTTGCCACGTCAAGATATCCCTGCCTGAGGGCAACTCCGCCTGAGGCGCATGCAGACTCAACTCTTACGCACGGGACAGGTGAGAGCCCGGTATTATCTGCTATGAGCGAGGCGATATGCTCCTGGTTTATGAACCTGCCTGCAGACATGTTCCCGCCATATATGGCTTGTATGTCCTTACCTGTGATGCCTGCGTCTCTCATGGCTGATATGCCTGCCTCCACTATGAGCTTTCTGAAGGAGGTTGCCCATTGCTCTCCGAACTTTGTCATCCCGACGCCGACAATAGCAACTTTTCTCATGATCGCTTAAGTTTCCTCCTGTGTTTTATGTATGTTGAGTATCCTATGTACTCCTTGGCGTTTATGTAGTCGTCTGTCATCTCTGCCTTGTCCCTGGCCTTCTTTATTCGGTCAGTGACGGTGAGTGAAAAGGAGTCTCCTCCTGCTCCTGAGCCAAAAGATGTCACTAATAGCTTCTCCCCTGGCCTTGCCTTGTCAAGCACTCTTGAAAGCCCGAGAAGTGAGCAGCCTGAGTAGGTGTTCCCTATCTTTGTCACTACAAGCCCGGTCTCGATCTGCTCCTTCGTGACCCCAAGGTCCTTTGCTGCCTTCAGAGGGAATTTGCCGTTCGGCTGATGGAAGACCACATGCGCATAGTCCTTTATCTTGGTGCCTGTTTTCTCAAGAAGACCTCTTGTGGCTGATTCTATGTGCACGAAATATGCCGGCCCGCCTGTGAACCTGCCGCCATGGCTTGGGTATGAAGCGCCTTCTCTTCTCCAGAAGTCAGGCGTATCAGTGGTGTATGAGTAGGTGTCATTTATCTCCGCCAGGAGGTTCTTTTTCCCTATGAGATATGCAGCTCCTCCTCCTGCAGCTGTGTATTCAAGCGGGTCCCCTGGAGCGCCCTGCGCCGTGTCTGCTCCTATCGCAAGACCATATTTTACCATTCCTGAGCCCACAAGGCCCATGCAGACCTGTATCGCAGCCGTTCCTGCCTTGCATGCGAACTCAAAGTCCGCCGCCATAAGGCAAGGGGTGGCACTTACGGCCTCCGCCACTATGGTCGCGGTCGGCTTTACCGCATATGGATGCGACTCTGAGCCGACATATACCGCGCCTATGTCCTGAGGGTCTATCTCTGCCCTTAGAAGCGCATTCCTTGCTGCCATGACAGATATTGTGGCTGTGTCCTCATCCTGTGCAGGCACTGCCTTCTCTGCAACATTAAGCCCGCTCTTGACGGATTCGGGGTTCGCACCCCATACCTTGCATATGTCCTCGACCTTTATCCTGTATCTTGGGATATATGCGCCGTATCCTGTTATCCCTACATCCATGATTAACTAGTAGAATCAGAATTAAGGTTATAAAGCTTTTTGTTGCAAAGGATTTAAAGGCAGTTAACCGCCTTCTAAAGAATCGCGTCTACTTTCTTTACAAACGCTTCCCAGGTAATCTGATCTCGCCTCGTAAAATACACGTTAGATCCGGGTACATATCCGATCTTTTTCAGCCACTTAGGATCTATGTCTTCTTTTTTAAACCAAGGAAAAGTAGTAAGCCTTGCGTAGCAGATCTTCAATTCTCCAGACCGGGTCTTACTATCGCTAAATTTCTCCGAAAACTGCGCTTTATACTCCTTAGAGATGCCAATTTTTAGCAGATCAACTGCGAAAAGAAAATACTCTGAATCATCGACAACTCTGAAAAACTCTTTCCTAGCGGCCTTTCTCAGGATAGGAATGTTGAACTTGTTAAACTTATATTTCTGGAGGACCTGTAAAGTGTAGACCCTATTAT
>JAIVYC010000041.1:0-5902 GCA_048635645.1 Sulfurovum sp.
ATTGGTCCTGTCTTTCTCGGTTTGGTCTTCATTGGTCCTGTCTTTCTTGGTTTGGCCTTCATTGGTCCTGTCTTTCTCGGTTTGGTCTTCATTGGTCCTGTCTTTCTTGCTGGTCTGGGCTTCCTCTTCTTTTTTCCGGAAGGGCGTTCTAGCTTCACCAAGTGCCCTCTCTTTCTCATATGCTCAATGGTCACACCCTTTGAAAGAGTGCCTGAAGAGGTGACAAGCCTGGCCCTGAGAAGATGCTCTGCAGGGGTCGCAGAGGCATAGCCCCGCTTGCCGAAAAAGCCGGAAACGTTCATCTCAAGCACCACCCTTCTGAAGTAGGGTGTGTTCTTAAACCCAAAGGAGCGGGAAAGCGCAAAGATATAATGGGAAAGCGCGGACCAGACCACGAAAATAAGGAGAAGATACCAACGGGTCATGCTCAAAGACATGCTTTTCTCCAGAACGAAAAAATAAAAAGAGAACAAAAAGACGGCCAGAGAAAGAGAGCCCTCCAAAAGAACAAGGTTCTTTATCATCCCTTCGGCCTCCCTTCTGTAGATGCAGAAAAACACCCAGGCAACAACGAGAAAAACGAAACAAGCAAGTCCGCCGAGGAAAAAAGACAAGGCATCCATTTAAGTGCGCACCTCCTCACGAAACATCAAAGCACCACGCAAGAGAAAAAGCCCGCTCAAAAGAAAAAGGAAGCGCCCAAAGACAGGAAAGTCAAAACAGATGATGGTAAAGGCAATGAACGACAATACAGCAAGAGCATTGCAAAGCGCGAAAGAATGAAGCCTGCCAGAGAGGGTGGTCATTGAGAGGTAAATGGACAAAAAGGTCACTAACTCAAAGCCGACCAGGATAAAGACAACAGCGAAATCAAGCTCAAACATCCTCAACCTCAACAGCATCGTCAAAGAAAGGAATTATCTTCTCATTTATCGGAGTGGGCGTTGAGATCGTCACCACCCTCAAGGGATACTTGCTGGTCTTTGCTGAAAGAGACCGGACGAACGCAGCTATGGTATTTGAATCAAGATAGATGGACAAGGTCTGAAGCGTGTCTATCAAAAGGAACTTATTGCCAGGTATAGCCTCAATAAACTGAGTGATCCCTATGCTAAGACCGGTCAGATTTGCAGGACTGTTAAGAAAAAGCACATTATCGGAGCGCTGCTCGATCCCGGCAGTAGAGGACACGCAGTCAACGAAAAAAATATGTTCAGTATCGACCCCCTTTTTCTTCAACTCCTCCACCACCGCCAGATAAGGCTTGTTAAAAGAGATGAAAAGCCCAGGAATGCCCTTACCGACAAGATTCTTGGCCACGGTCAGAATGCTTTTCTGGACAAGGGTCGGCTTCACAGAAACGAACAAAGAATAGTGATCCCCAAGAGCATCAAGTCTCTTCTCTAACTCACTAAGCCGCATACCTTCACTCGTCCCCTGAACCATCAAAAGACATAAAGAAAGAGAAGATATAAAGCTTTCCCGCCTGCATCAGACCGACTTCCCAGTGGGTGCTGTGTCCTTAGGCACTTTTGCCTGTTTTGTCTTCTGCTCATCAAGCAGCTTCTTTGTGAACGGAGAATCTGAAAAGCCATACAGATGTGAAACATGCAGGAGGAAAAGAGCCGCCTGTATAAAGCACAAGCTCGCAGCAAGGAATATGATAAGATTGACGCTCCTCAAAAAAGCCTCAAGACCCTCAACCCCAAAAAGGGCAACCATGACAGCAAGCGCAGAAAGGAAACTGACCATGAAAATATACCCGATCCCAAGGGTCGTCCACTCAACAAAACGCTTCAATACCCCGGTGAACCTGCGATTTGCATTAAGCGCCAAAAGGAACGCTATAAGCGAAAAGATACAGCCCATGACCGAAAGCAAGTATTGTCCATACATCCTGCTTAATAAGAAAAAAACATCAGATATAAAGCTTATGGTCAAGTATATATTAGAATAGAAACTAAATTCTCAGGTGCAAACAATATACCTAAACAAAATCATCTCTTTTGACGGAAAAATAGTCGCCGCATGCGACAAGGAACTGATAGGGAAAAGATTTGAGGAAGGCAAGCTGACCCTTGATCTTGAGAAAAACGCGAGATTCTACAAGGGAAAACCCAGCACAGAAGAAGAACTGAAAAAAGCAATGCAAGACGCAGACTCGATCAACCTGGTAGGGGAAAAGGCGGTCAAGGCAGCCGTAGACACGGGGATAATAGAGGATAGCGCAGTGAAAAGGATAGCGGGGATACCACACATCCAAGTGTACCGAGTAAAATGAAGGATAATAGGATACATAAAGACCCCTGGATGATAAAGATACTCAAGCATCTGCAGAAAGAGGGGATGGCACATACCGCTGAGATAGCAAGAGGCGCGCACATAGCGACCACGACAGCCCACAAGTACCTTGAAAAACTCGTGGAGGACGGGTTTGTCACAGTGCAAAGAATGGGCGCAGGAAAACCCGTGTTCTGGGAGATAACAAGCAAGAACCTGAAAAAAGCAAAGAAAATACTGAAGAAAGGCTGATCAAAAACGGTAGTAAGGAAAGTCTGAATAGCCTCCTGAAAAATTACTTAGAATGAACCCAAGTATCATAAGCAGGATAGACAGGATCAGGATCCACTTGAACGCCTCAACGGCGAAGTCAGCTCTGGAATGGGCAAGGAAGGACATGAACATCGTAGTCAATTGAGCCTCTTGAACGACTTATGTTCGATGCCAACATCTACGCGGTCTAGGCAAGCCTTGTTGGTGGTCCAAATAGTTTCAGGAAGAACAACAGCTCCAAATTCAGCTTTTACCGCAACCTGCATCTTATCGTATTAGGATATAACATTTATAATCATTAGGGAGAGGTCAATCTCTTTATCTCCAGGAAAACTACTCTGCAAGGAACATCCAGAACGCTCAGTTTGCCTCTTATCGTATGCATGACATTGACCTGATCGATAGTGTCTGTGTCAGAAAAAACCTCGATGAAAGAGGGGACCTCATGGGACAAAAGATGCTCAAGAAAAGAATCAAGAGGCTTGAACTTCCAGAGAACATCCAGGTCAATAGAGAGGAGATAAGAGCCGAGAGAAGGGATCGTCTTCCTAAAGCGCCTTGCATCCTCATATGTGAAAAGATGGCTCTTGTTGAAAAGAGCAAGGGTAGTGCGGGACCAATCGCTCATCCTGGTGCCTTTTTTTGCTTTCTGCATATCCCTGGCAAAGAGCTCACCAAGCCCAAAAGCGAAAAAATTATCCTTTTTCATCCTGCCATTGATAAGAGCGAACTTCACAAAGGAATTAGAGGAGAACTCATTGGAATTGGCATCAAGATGGTAATCCAATAAGAGGTAATTGGTCGCCCCGGAAATGGAGAAATCGCAAAGAGAAAGGTCATGGAAACTGTTCTTTGACACGACTATCGGAACGACCCCCTTGGAAATGAGTGCCTTGAGCTTTGAGGAATAGTCCCTTGAATGGCAGAGCTGCTTGACCGTGTCAAAAGAGAAATTAAGCGCACGATCAGAGGAGGGCATAAGATAGGTAAAGGAGATGGGATATAAAAAGAGAGAGGGAAATGCTAAAAAAGTTCCTTGAAAAAGCCGAGAGCATATGCATCATAGGAATAGGAAGCGAGCTGCGGGCAGACGACTTCATCGGGTGTTATGTTAGTGAGAGAGTGAAGACAGGAAAAGCAGACGTCTACTCAAGCGGGACCACGCCAGAGAACTTCGTATTCGCCTCAAGATACTCGCACGTGATACTGATAGACGCTGCTCATTTCTCTGAGACGCCCGGGGCGATAGGATACTTTGAAGAGCCAGAGATCCTTGGGGAAAGGGACACGCACAAGGCCACGACACTGTTCATGAAGTACCTGAAAAACTCAGGATGCAAGACACTCCTGATAGCGATAGAGCCTGAGAACCTGGAATTCGAAGGGAAGATGAGCGAGAAAGTGAAAAGAGCAGGGGAAAGGGTCGTGAAGGAACTGGAAGAGGCGCTACATGCAGGAACAGGCAGAGAACAGAGCAGGACCTAAAGCTTAGGGGGAAGGCCTTTCTTTGTGGTCTTTAAGTCCTTCTTGGAAGAGGAGGCAAGCTCGAACTGGTTGGTGAACTCAAGGGCCTGCTTAGGGCAGTTCTCAACGCACTCGCCGCAGAAGATGCACAAGGAGAAGTCAATTGTTGAGAGCTTAGGCCGCTTGGTGAACCTGCAGGCGCCCACAGGACATACTTTTTGGCAGAGACCGCATGAGATACACCGGTCCTTATGGAAGATATGCGCGCCCTTGAACTCAGGCTGGATATCTGGTTTGACATAAGGGTATCTTACGGTCGCCGGCCTGCTGAAAAGAGTGCGCAAGCCCTTCAAGATGAGCGGGAACATAGGTAGAAGATAGGGGCTTTGAATATTTAACTTCTTTCAAAAGAGGAGAACCCTCACCAGGTCCAAAAGGACCAAAGGAGCGAGGATGAACCAGAAGAACGTGAAAGACTGGTCGATCCTAAGGCGGGCAAGAGCGACCTTCATCAGGATGAACAGGAAGAGGAAGATGGAGGAGTAGGCGAAGAAATGGAGGAGCGAAGGAAGATGGAAGAAGAGAGCCACGCCAAAAGACACCATAAGGAAAAACTCTATCGCATGAGTGAGCTTCAGGACAGCAAGGGGAACCCCAGAGAACTCTGTATAGACGCCACCGACGATCTCGGTCTCAGCCTCAGGGATATGGAAAGGAGGGCGCATAAGCTTTGCCTGGGCAGAGAGGATGAACGCAAAGAAGCTGAAGGGGAGGAGCATGCCCCCAGGGAAAGAGGAGATGGAAATGGAGCCTGCTGAAAAGGCCACGACAAAAACAACAGCCACGAGAGGGAACTCATAAGCGATGAATAATAGCGCGGACCTTACCGCGCCGACCACAGCAAAAGGCCCTCCGCCAGCGAAAGCAGAGAAGACCAGGGCAAGGCTTGTCAGGACAAGGAAATACAGGAGAACAAGAACATCCCCTGCAAAACAAAAGACATGAAAAGGAGGGAGAAAAAGGATAGAGATAAGAGCGGCTGAAAGAGCAAGAGCAGGAAGGGCTGTGAACAGGAACCTGTTCGAGCGCTCAGGCACAAGAGACTCCTTCCCAAGAAGCTTAAGGAAATCATAAAAGGGCTGCAAAAGAGGAGGGCCAAGCCTGTTATGCATCCTTGCAGTGAGCTTCCGGTCAATGCCTTCGTAAAGGAGGCCAAGGAGAGGGGCGAAGAGGAGGCCTGCGATGAGGAGAAGGTAGTTCATAATTCGTCTCCTTTAACGATCCGCTCATTTCCAGAGGAGTCGACCAGGGTCATCCTATCAGTGCAGGCGATGCAAGGGTCAATGCTCGCAAAGACTATAGGGATCTCAGCGATGGTCTGGCCGAGAAGCATTGACTCAACAACAGAGAAATTCGCGTAAGTGGGGGTCCTGACCCTGACCCTGTCAGGAATGAACGTGGTGTTAGAGCGGATGTAATAGAAGAGCTCTCCCCTCGGAGCCTCAAGACGCCCGATAGCCTCGGCGCGCTTCATCCTCCTGGGGAAAACCGCCTTGAACGGGCCGGAAGGGAGGTCAAGAGCCTGATCGATAATATCGCAGGACTGCAGCATCTCCCTCAAACGCACGAGAATGCGGGAAAAGACATCCCCCTCACTCTCGGTGACAGGCTTGAAATCAAGATAAGGGTAGGCAGCGTAAGCCCCTATCGCGCGGATGTCTGAGGAGACTCCAGAGGCTCGCGCAGTAGGGCCCACCGCAGAGAAACGCATGGCATCCCTCTTGGAAAGAATGCCGACACCCCTGCATCTGGCAGAGATAGCGGGATCGCTTGAGACGACAGAGAGATGACCGGAAAGCCTTGTCTCAAGAGCAGAAACCATCCC
>JAIVYC010000042.1:0-5958 GCA_048635645.1 Sulfurovum sp.
TACCAGCTCAAAGATGTCCTTTCGGATGGTCGGCTCACCGCCTGTTATGACCAGCATGTCTGACCGCGTCCTTGACTCGCGCATAAGCTTTTTGTAATCGTCAGTCGTGCGGTCATCATGGCCCCTGAGATCCGCGGTCACGCAATGGATACAGTTATTATTGCAGGCATACCCGACCTTGAGATCCGCAAGCTTGTGCCCTGTCATGATAGGCTAGGTGTGTGATTATAAGTATAAATAATTCCTCAGATAAAACAAGAAAAGGGAAATGGAAAAAAGCGCATATGTCTCAAAAACAAGCCATTTAGCTCTGGCCGGAGACGAGTATGAACGGCTGTATTTTGGGAACGAGTTCTGCCAAAACCTGATACCTGACGAAAAAGAGCTTGGGCTGGCGATAGAATCCGCGGAAGAAAAAGGCCAGAGATTCACACTGGTCACCCCTTATGTCACTGATGAAGGGATTGACAGGCTAAGGCCCCTGTTCAGGAAAATAACAGAAGAGGGTATTGACGCGGAAGCTGTGGTGAACGACTGGGGGGTCCTCAGGATACTCAGAAGGGAACACAAAGGGATAGAGCCTGTCCTTGGGCGGCTTCTGAACAAGATGAAAAGAGGGCCGAGGATACTTAATGTCAAGGACAGACTGCCAAAGAGCGCTCTCTCATACTTCCAGGGATCCAATGTAAGCATAGGAAGCTACAGGAAAATGCTGAAAAAATACGGCATAAGGAGAGTGGAGTTTGACAATCTGCTCCAAGGGATAGAAGTTGACCTGGGGTATGAGGACACGCCGATGAGAGGGTCTCTTTATGCCCCTTATTCATATGTCACGACCACAAGGCTGTGCCTGACAAATAGATGTGATAGGATCGGGCAGGCAGACCGTGTCGGGATATTTCCCTGCGGAAAAGAATGCCAGAGATACACATTCAGGCTCACGCACAAGGACATGCCAGTGCAGATACTCCTGAAAGGGAACACGCAATTCTTCAGCAATGAGAAAATACCAGAGGGCCTTGAAGCAAAAGGCATAGACAGGCTGGTCTGGCAGCCAGAGATACCGATCTAAGATGACCATAGTGGGGCTTGCGCAATGAAACGTCTGGAAGAATGGAGGGTCAGCAGCTTCAAGCTATCTGGAAGAGAAGCCACGACCGAAAGCAAGATAACAGACATCGCATTCTTGAACCGGGTGAAAAAGATAAACAAAGAAAGCCAGAGCATTGAAGAGTATGTTGAGAGAACAAAAAAAGAATATGCTGACACATATAGGGTAAGATGCGATCCACTCAAATGCCATTGGGCATATGAAAGATCAGAAGGGTTTAGATGAAAGACAGCGGGAAACACGAGATAAGACTGAGCTATAGATGCAATAACAATTGCAGGTTCTGCGAGGTCGCTGATGAGAGGGAAAGGTATATCGAGCCGGGCCTGCAAGAAATAAAAAACGCGCTTATGGCAGACAGCACGTATCAGACCGCGGAATTCTTCGGAGGGGAGCCTATGATATCGCCGCATTTTCTTAAGATCATGAGGCTTGTGACAGAGCAGGGGAAAAACTCAAAGATAAACACTAACTGCAGGATGTGCTATTACAAAGAGTATGCAAAAAGGATCGCCAAAGAGAACATCTCAGAGGTATCCACCTCAATAGAATCCCACAGGCCGCAGGTGCATGACTATCTGACAAGGATGAGGGGAAGCTTCAGGCAGACAGTAGAGGGGATAAAAAACCTGAAAAAAGAAGGGCTGGAAATGAATACCACCACAGTGATGATGAAACAGAACATAGGCGAACTCAAGGAAACCGCAGATTTTATCATTGATGCGCTTGAGGTCACGAAAATGCGGTTCTCATTCCTGCAGATAAGAGGGAATGTGCTAAAAAACATGGAAGTCATAGCAAGGATATCAGAGGTCAGGAAAGAACTTCCAGCTCTTTTAGAGCATACGAAACAAAGAGGCGTGAAAATCGTGGTTGACCAGGGGCCGATGTGCGTGCTTGAGAAAGGCCATGGGGTATTTGAAGCCAGGGACCACACCAGCAGGGGAAACAGGGACATGGACATCCTATTCAAAAAGACCGCGAAATGCAGGGCCTGCAAGGTGGAGCAGCTATGCCCAGGGGTCTGCAAGGAATATATAGAGATGTTCGGGGATGGGGAACTCACTCCATTGGAAAGAAAAGAGGTAAGGGAAGAAGAACTCAGCTAAACCAGACGGATGCCCTGCGAAACAGATGCTTGCGGGACAGCGGGGCCTTTGACAGGGGAAAACTCAGAATCACCTTCTTTCTCAAGATAGGCATCCCAGGTCCCAAAACACGCCCGGTCATACCTGCAGGAGGGGCAGCAGGATGGCTTTCCCCTGCCGAACCCCTTAAGGGATCTTGGATCAGGAGACATCAGGGAATGGCGGTAATGGAACTCAAGGATACTGCTCTCATGCCCTGGGAGAAAACAGGCAGGAACTCCCTCCACGAGGCATTTGAGGTTGTTGGATGCTGAGATATCAAGGGCGCTGCGAAGCTTTGGGGCGACATCAGATATCCTGGGCACGATCTCCTTGTAATTGGCCAGTGCATTTCCTATTGGGTGCACAAAAGAGAACTGCAGCTGGTCGATGCCAAGGCCTGATGCAAACCCTGTGAAGTCAGGGAGTGAGCGGAATGTCTTTTTTGTGATCACGTGATTGAGTATCACGAAACTGCCTTGGGACTTCAGGTTAGCGATGCCTGCAAGTGTCTGGCGGAAACTGCCTTTGGCCTGGGTCAGCGAATCATGGACCGGGGCAAGATGCGATGTGAGGGAAACGAAAAACTGGAGATTGTGAAGGCCTGATACCCTGGACGCGAACTCTGGATATGAGAACATGCGGGCGTTTGTCTGGACCTGCACAAGGGTGAAAATCCTGGATGCGAAAGATGCGATCTCAGGGAAATCAGGATATGTGGTTGGCTCACCGCCGGTCAGCACCAGCTCATTGATGCCGGGAGGGGTCTTGGAAAGGGCGGCCTTCACCTGCTCAGTGGACCTGTCTGCGGAAAGACGGTTGCCTGCCTCACCGCAGAAGCGGCAGTTGTTATTGCAGGAGTGGGTGAGCTTGAAATCCGTGCGCTTTCTCTGCATATGAGAATAGTTGACGCAAAAGTATAAATTAGCTAGTCAGAAGACTGAAAAGGAAAATGAAAAAATCACCCATGGCAAGATAGGTGAGAAGAACCCCTCCAAAAAGGATGTGCGCAAAAGGGGAGATATTAGAGACCCGCAGAGAATCAAAGCCAAGCTTGCCATCAGATTCCAGCTTGTTCAGAAACGAGATGTCCTCTGGGCTGAGCCCTGTGCGGGGGGATCTGAAGAGATATTCCCTATGTTCAGGAGGCACGAACTTCATGGCAACCATCTGCTCAAAAGGCGCGAACTGCCGGAAAAGAGGGAACTCCTTTTTCTCGCTGAAAAGAGTCAGGAGATCAGAATAGAAAAGCTCATGCTTGCTGTATTTGCCTTCTTTTGGGATGGCGTTGGGCATCTCAACAGGCGCCATGCCTGGGGCAAGGTCCTTGATCAGAAAAGGGGTGCTGTTGGCATAGAAACCCAGGTAGAGAACCACGTAACGGAGAAACCAGAAAAGAAAGACAAGGACAAGAAAATCCCTTAGGAAAACCAGAGAGAAAACAAAATGAAAATCAAAAACAAGCCGCGCGACAACCAGCAGAGAGGAGAGAAAGGTGGCTTTTAGAGGAGTGAAACGCTCAAGAAGATCAAGGGCAATGAAAATCATGATTATGGCCATGAAATAATTCTGAGGCAGATGCAAGGCGGACAATAGATTCCCTAAGACCCAGGAAAACCCGAAGATGATAAGGGCCAGATTCAAGACCAGCCTTGGGGCAGCCACCTTTGATAGGACCCGCTTTAGGTCAGTTACGCGCACATTTGAGAATATCTTGAAGAACATCAGGATGAAAACAGAGACAAATGTATTGATAAAGAGGATCTGGGATGGGAAAAAACCAGGATTGCCTGTGGAATAGAGCTCAAGAGGCAGCAGGAGAGAATAGGTGATAAGAAGCTTTGCATCGCCGGCATTCCAGAAATTGAACCACCACAGGGAGAAACATACAAGAAAAGTGAAAATAGCGTTTGAAAAATAGCCAAGAAGGTAGCTTGGATCGACAAGCCCATGGGAAAGGTTCAATAAGAGCCCTATGAGCGAAAAAAGGAAAACGACCCGGTTCCGTATAAGGCCGGAATAGAAATCAGACTTTGATGTCAGGATCCCGAACAAAACCACCAGAGCGAAACTAAGGAAAATAAACATGGGATAGATTAGGCAAACGCATCTTTAAATAAGCTACCTAAGCCAGGCAAGAAGGATCTTGGCATCCTCCTTTGAAAAGAGCAGCTTTGAAAATAGGTGCTCAATCATGCCTTTCCGGACCAGGCAGTCAGAGGTCGAAGGCTTTGGATTTGGGGTCCCGTGCTCGCCATACACACAGACCATGCAGGGCGCGCAGAAGGGATGCCAAACGCAGCTGGCGCACATAGAAGACTCATTGGAGGTCAGGGCAACGACATCAGAGACCTCTTTTGAGGAGTAGATCTGCTGATAAGAGGAATCCTTCACATTGCCGAGCTTGAAGATGTCAAAAGAGCGCGCCTCATCGCAGGTAAAAACATTCCCCTCCTGGTCATAGGCAGACTGCATGGTGGCAGCACCGCAGGGGGCGCTGAAACAGGTATAGTTCGGGCCTGCAAGAGCGGTCACCCTTCGCAGGATCTGCGCCAGGCCGACTTCGCGGAAATCAAGGCCCTGTCGGTTAAGCTCCATGATATACTCGATCGATTCCTTCCAGAAGGCGAGAAAAGCATCATGGGAATAGCCTATCTTATCCCATGCTGCGTTAGCCATTCCGGCGTTGTTAAGAGGCCGCAATGCAATGGACCTGAAGCCCATGCGCACATAGGAATCGACTATCTCCTTTGCATGAGGAAGGGAGTTGCGGGTGACTGTGAGAAGGGCAGAGAACCTGTTATACCCGCGGTATTTCATTATATGGTTTATCCAAAAAACAGTCTTTGCATAGGAATCCGGTAAAGATGCTGAAGGCCTGTTCTTGGAATGGATCCTCTCAGGACCGTCAAAAGAGGTGCAGATCCTGAAATCATTGTCAATTAGGTAATCAAGTATCTCCTCTGTCATCAGGGTTAGATTTGTCACGAGCACGTACTGCACATCCTTGGAATGGATCTTGTTAAGCTGCTTTGAATATTCCACTATATAGCGGACGATATTGAAATTAAGCAGAGGCTCGCCTCCCTGGAACTCTATGGTGAGCTCCTTGGAAGGTGACTGGAAAATGAAATCAACCACCGATCTTGCTGTGTTGCGGTCCATGGAGACCCCCTTCTCACCTTCAGGCCGGGATTTTGCATGGCAATAGATGCAGTTGTGGTTGCAGTTGAGGGTGGGGGTTATGATATGCAGGGTAGTGCCATTGAACAGATGAGAAAACCGCTTCCTGTAAACAGACACTAGGCGGTCTGAAGTTTCCTGATCAAGGAGGATGCCTTTCTCCCTGAGAAGGCCGAAAAGATGAGGGTCCTCGTTGGCCTTGCCATGCCTAAGGAGGGAGAACTCATCCGGGGTCAGTGCAATCCAGGTGCCATGATGGGTCGTGACAAGCACAAGATCGCCCATCTGCTTTGACCAGAATTTATTGACAGCGTAAGGCCGCGTGAAACCATCCCAGCAATAGCTGATTGCCATTTCAGCTCACCGGGCCCTGACAAGGGAAAGTAGGTAATTGAAAAACTCATAGCCTGCAACAGAGAGATCCCCTGTGGAAGACTTTGGCTTCAGGGAAACAATGATGCTGCCGTCTCCAGACTCGCCAAGATTAACCCAGAAGGATCCTGAAAAATCCTGCGCGGCAAGAACAACCCTTGGCCT
>JAIVYC010000043.1:0-5951 GCA_048635645.1 Sulfurovum sp.
CTTTTTCTCTCCTGTTTGTGCTTCGGCTTTGTCCCTTGCAGCAAGGGTGAGCTCCAACCGCTTCTTGAAAGAGTTGAAGGACTGGCTTGAAAGATTCTCATCATCCTTCACAACATCACAACCGCCAAGCCAGGCATCATAGGCCACTTTTGCATGGTCCTTGGTCTTCAGGCCAAGCTTTGGCTTTACTATGGTGCCAACAAGAGGGCGGTCCCTGACGCGCATGAGCTTTCGAACACCATTTATGCCATATTTGGGGCCTGGGAAAGACCTTGCAATGGCCTTTGGGAAACAGATATCATTCAAGCGGAGGTGCGCAAGCTCCTTAAGGCCGAAAACGTTCCCTGCGATACTGCTCAGGATGTTAGGCATATTGCCTGGCTCAAAAAGAGCAGGAGGGTAAGCGACGCGGATGTTCCTTCCCTTGATGCTGAAGACCGTGGCTGCGAGTTTCCCAACATAGGACTTGAAGGTAGTGAGCTCGGTCCATGTGCCAACAGAACTCTCAGCAGCGATACCTCCGGCAGCCTTTTTCATTGAGATGCCGACGGGTTCAACATAAAAGTCACAGATGAGATCAGAAGGGGAAGGCTGGTATTTGAGGTCCACGAAATCAAGGTACTTCATGTAGTAGGGAAAGAGGAGGGGATATAAAAAGATTCGGACGAAAATAGATCGATGAAGTGGGTAATAGTGGTAGTGGTCATTGCATTGTGCGCATTGGCACTGAAAGACACTGAAAGCGTGGAGGTATGCGGCAGGGACGGGTGCGTGCTCGCGGAAGTGTCAAAGGATATGGGAAAAGGACTCGCAGGAAGAGACTCAGGGAGGATGCTGTTCATATTTGAGGAAGAGGGGGAAAAGAGCTTCTGGATGAAGGGCATGAGGTATGAACTGGACCTGATCTGGATGGACGGGAATTGGACTGTCACTCGCGTGGAAAAAGGGGAGCTTTGCGAGGAGGAATGCAGGGTGTATGAGGGAACAGGGAAATATGTGCTTGAGGGAGAAAGGGGTACTGCCGAAAGGATAGGGGTAGAAGAGGGAAACAGGCTTACGGTTAATTATATAAGCGATTAGGCACTAAAAACAAAAAAACAACACTGAGGTGAATGGATTGAAAATAGGAGAATTAGAAACAGGAATGAACAATGTCGCGGTTACTGCTGACGTGAAAGAGATAACTGACGTAAGAGAGGTCCAGACCAAATTTGGGCCGAACACAGTCGCAAATGCGATCATTGAAGACGACACAGGAAGCATAAAGATGGTGCTCTGGGGGAAACAGGTAGACAATGTAAAACCAGGCACAAGAATAGAGATAAAAGGCGCCTATGTCAAGGACTGGAGAGACGAAAAACAACTGAACCTGCCAAGAAATGGAGAGATCACCACGATCGAAGGCGAAGGGGCAGAAACAAGTGAAGCGCAACCGCAAGAAGAAGCTGAACAAGTAGAAGAAGAGACGGTTGAAGAAACAGTTGAAGAGAAATAAACGTTAGACGGTCTTTTGAAAAAGTAAGGGAAGTATCACTTCCCCTACTTACTTCTTTTTCTTTACTTTTTTCTTTTTAGCGACCTTTGGCTTCTGCTTCAGGCCTGCATTGACACCCTGCTGGAATGCAACAGCAAGCGCTCTTGCTTCCTTTAGATCGGCCTCAAGTTTCTTCTTTGTGGACGCTGTCCTTGCTTTTACCTTGACAAGCTCCTTTGATCTCTTTGCCCTGTACTCAGCGAGCTTCTTGCCAAGCATGCAACCCAACTTCTTTGTCTGATTCACGTTCATAATCGCATCACCTGAATAAAGGAAAAAAACCAATAGAATAAATAGGTTGCGATAGCAGGAAATTGCCTGACTGCCGTTCTTGAATAACTTTATTAAGCAGTAGTTTTTTTGTTTCACTATGCTTAAACAATTAATGTTCCTGCTATTGCTTGCAGGAGCTTCAACTGCCTGGTGGAACTCATCTTTCCAGTATAGGACACCGGTGAGCATCAGTAATGGCGGTATTGGATTGAGCGAGCACCAGATCAACCTGAGCGTGGACACTTCCGCCCTGATCATTGCAGGCAAGATGCAGGCTGGATGCGAGGACATAAGATTTGTCGCATCAGATGATAGCTCCCAGCTGGCTTACTGGATCGAATCAGGATGCAACACGACAGAGACCAAGATCTGGACGAAAGTTTCCTCAATACCTGCAGGAGCCTCAAGTATCTACATGTATTATGGGAACTCATCCGTTCCAGGTGCGAGCGATGGGGACGCGACCTTTGGCCTGTTCAATGTCTCAGGAATTGCCGGGTTCTGGCATATGGACGAGGCAGCATGGAGCGGGACGAGCGGAGAGGTGAAGGATGAAACAGGGGTGAACAATGGGACGCGAGCAGGGGACGCGAACACGGTATCAGGCGGGAAGTTCGGAAGGGCTGGAAGCTTTGACGGTACAGGGGATTATGTTAACTGCGCGAACGATACCAGTCTGGATGTTACAGGAGAGATCACTATCGAGGCATGGATAAAACTCGCATCCGCAGGCACGAGCCCGATACGAATTGTTGACAAAGAGGATACCGGCTGGAAGGGGTATCTTCTGGGATACAGCTCAGCGTATAATAATGAGATAAGCTTTATTCTTGGAGGCGATCATGACAGTGCGGTATCCTCGGCTTCATCTATCACAGACACGGCAAACTTCTATCATATTGCGGTGACAGCGGACCCAGCAACACAGGAGACAAAGTTCTACATAAACGGCTCGCTTGATGTCACGAGAGCGACGAACTATGGATATTTGGACACGACCCCCAATGATCTCTGGATCGGGGCATCCAGTAGGATAGGCAGCCTGTTCTTTGACGGGATCATCGACGAGGTCAGGGTATATGATAGAGCGCTTAACGCGACAGAGGTATCTGCTGTTTACGAGGGATATATGGAAAAGATAGGGGACTGGTTCAGTGTCCGCGGGTATGCCTCAAGCGAACCAGGCGTCTCGGTCGGCAGTGAAGAGACCTTCCAAGAGGAGCCACAATCAAACTCAACCCAATCCTTTACAGATCTGGAGGGATGGGCGATCGCGAACGTTTCCTTTGATTTCACGCCAAGCATCCTGAGGGTGTATGCAGGAAGCAAGATGTCATTGCAGAGAAGGATCATAGTCTCGCCAGGCCCTACCAAGGTGGAGATAAAAGCCAGATTCACAACAGGCGGCCTTGCTGTTCCAGAGAAACAGGTCACATATACGCTTGTGGAGTGAATAGAAAGAGTTCACAAAAAAATCAAAGGCGGTAGTATTTGCTTGCCTTCTTTTTCTCTTTTTTATTATTCTTGTTATAGACGCAGGTGATACAGGTCTTTGGCCTTACAGAGCCAAGCCTTACGCATGTATTCCATTCCTCGCCCTTTTTTGCCAGATACTTACAAACCTTTGCCATTTTTGTAACCCCTTATTGGTGGTAACTATTGGGTCTAATGGTTTAAATAGGTTTTGGAACGGGGTTTAAATAGGCAGGAGATACCTAGTTTTTGTGTTCGGATCCCTCAGGAAACAGAAGACAGGATAGGGAGAATTGTGAATGTATATATAAAGGGGCTATTCTCTTGATCTCATGGACAAAGCTTTTAAAGCAAAAACCGCAGCACCAAAGCCATTATTAATGTTTACGACCACAAGACCAGGTGCGCAAGACTGAAGCATGGTGGTAAGGGCTCCAATGCCATTGCCTCCTAACCCATATCCCACAGACGTTGGAACCCCTACAACCGGCCGGTCAACAAGCGATGCCACAAGGCCTGGAAGCGTGCCTTCCATGCCTGCGGCACATATAAACAAGGAAACATCTTTCTTTATCATTGAGCTTAGGACAGGGAAAAGCCTGTGAAGCCCAGAAACCCCCACATCATAGGACTTGAGGCACTCAAGACCAAGCTCCTCTGCCACGAACCTTGCCTCTTCAGCAACAGGCGCGTCAGAAGTGCCAGCCGCAAGCACACCTATCTTCCCTATCTGCTTTGGACGCTCTCCGGCAGCAAAAGCCCTTGCAGGAGAAGAGACCCGGTGAGGCGAGATGGCTTTCTTTAAAAGCCGCATATGAGGAGCAGGGCATCTGGTGACAAGCACATGTCCGGTCTCCCTTAACAGGTTCTTTGCTATCTTTAAGGTGTCCTGAGGGGTCTTTGACTCGGCAAAAACAACCTCAGGGATATTAGTGCGCACTTTCCTGGAGGTGTCAAGCTTTGCAAGCCCTGAAAGAGTGACAAAAGCATCCATCCTCAGGAGCTTCTCTGCCTCGGCAAGGGATATCTCATTGTTCCTGACTTTTCTAAGGATATCTTTCATAAGAAAAGAAGTTAAATAAAGAAGTTATTAAAGATTTGCATGAAATACACACCAGAAGAGATAAAAGAGGAGGCAGAACGGCAGATAGAGGGATTTGCAAAACTCAAGCTGCTCCCGACAGTGGTGAACAAGCTTGTGAAGAATAATGAGATATCCGGGTACGTCAAGGACCTGAACAAACAGGCAAAAAACTCTGAATGGATATATGGGGTGGCAGAGGAACTTGCACGCGAATGGACCATACCGTTCAACATAAGGTATACACAGGAAAAACTTGACGCAAAGAAGTTCATCAAAAAAGGCCTGACGCGTGGATTTGACACTGAAAAATTCCAGGCGGAAGCGAACAGGCTGATACAAAAGAGCATAGAAGACCTTAAGGAAAGCGCGCGGATAATCGAAGAATCCCTGATAAAAGAGAAGATACAAGAGAAAATAGAGAAAGAAAGAGAATATACATCAAAATTGATAGAGACCCAGAACGAGCAGATAGGAGCGTTGACAAAAAAGATAGGGCTGTTATCCACGCTGAACGACGAGATCAACCAGAGGACAGACGGCCTTCTTGACAAATTCAACACTGTAAGCGAAAGCTCCAACGAGATGGTCGAACTTCTCTCAGAGCTCAAAACGCAAAAACAGGACTTTGAAAAAAGCACAGAAGAGATCAAAATGTGCGTTGAAAGCTTCAACCAGGGAATAGTCAAGCTCACAGAGCTTGTGAACAAGATAGCAGAGACAGCAGAAAAAAATGCTGGTCCTTGACCCGCGGAAAGCTCTTGCAGGCGACATGCTGCTTGCCGCCTTCTCAGACCTTGGGCATGAAAAACTTGTAAAGGGATTCGGGAAAGAGATAATGGAGACGGCAGGCGCTCTTGGACAGGTCAAGGTGAAAAAGCATCTGGACGGGAAACAGGTCATTGTGGAGATAGAAAGGGACATAGAGGACTTTGATGAGGCATACTTGAGCTGTATCGGCCTTGAGCTGGACATGGGTGTAAAAGTATTTGCGAAAAAAAGCATTGAGAAGATAATTGCCGCAGAAAAAAGCATACACGGACACGCGCATCTGCACGAGCTAGGGTCAGTTGACACGCTTGTGGACGTGTTCACCTCAGCCAGGGTCCTATGGGAGTACGGGTTCGATGCAAGATGCATGCCGATAGCAATAGGGAAAGGGAAAATAGAGATAGCCCATGGACTGACAGAAAACCCGCCGCCAGCAAGCAGGATAATGCTTGAAGGATACCCTAAAGAGGAATATGATGTGGAAGCAGAGCTCTCGACCCCCACAGGGATAGCGATAGCAACGAACTTCAGGCCAATTGAAGAACTTGAAGGGACGATACGGACAGGGAAGGGATACGGGCTGAAAGAGATCAAAGGGCATGAGAACAGGTTAGAGGTGCATGAAGTTGAATGATAAGGTATATTTGCTGGAAACGAACGTAGATGACGCGACAGGGGAAGTAATGGGGCATGCGCTTGAGAAAATAGGGCGAATAGCGGTCGATGCATATATTGAGACAGGCTATGGGAAAAAGGGAAGGCCTGTGTTCATACTTAAGGCACTTGCGCATGAGAAGGATATTGAGAAGATAGCTGAAG
>JAIVYC010000044.1:0-5860 GCA_048635645.1 Sulfurovum sp.
TCAGGAACGGAATGCAGGTTCCCTCCATGGACGATATTCTCTTCAATATTTGCACCCAGGAGACTGCATGCATCCCTTGTGGCCAAAGTGTCCTCTGACAAGAGCGGATCTATCACCTGCGACTCTCCCTCAGCAAGAGAGGCCATGATATATGCCCTGTGAGTATATGACTTGCTTGACGGGATCCTGACCTTTAGCATTTCTCCTCCGATGCATCCTGGCCATGCATGCCACGTGTCAGCGCAGAGCGCATGACCTTAAGCGGGGCTTTTTCCCCGAACCAGAGCTCAAAAGATGCGGCACCCTGATGCAATAGCATGTCAATTCCAGGCACTATCTCTGCACCTGCCTGCTCTGCCTTTGAGACAAGATCTGTCTCTTTATAGACGAGGTCCATGACAGCCATGCCTTTTGGAATATCCTGAACAGGCGATGGCTCTCCCTTAAGACCGATGGAAGTCGCGTTCACAAGAAGGGAATAGCCCTCAAGGGAAATGGGATCAAGCGAGCATGCATTAGCAGAATGGCCGGCCTTGCGAATAGCAGATGCGAGTTCCTCTGCCTTTGAAACGGTCCTGTTAGCCACAGTGACCTCAGCGCCTTTTCCTGCAGCTGCAAAGGACACGGCTTTTGAAGCACCGCCTGCTCCAAGGACCAAGACCTTTGCCTTTTGTAGGGAAACCCCTTTTTCCTCTAATGCCCTGATGAAACCAAGCCCATCTGTATTTTGCCCTTCAGGCTCTTTCTCAAAGCAGACAGTGTTCACAGCGCCGATTTGCGCAGCGTCAGGGCTCAAGGAATTCAGGAAAGGCAGGACCTTTTCTTTGAAAGGAACCGTGATGTTAAGGCCGAGGAAGCCGAGGGCTTTTGCTCCTTTCACAGCGGCTTCCAGATTATCAACCTCAAAGCCAAGGTAAACAGCATCGATCCCTTTCTCTTCAAAGGCAGCATTCATCATAAGAGGGGAAAGGGAATGCTTGATCGGATTTCCAAGAACCCCTAACAGCCTTGTCTTACTGGTGATGTTTCTCATTTTTCCTCTGGTCTCTTTTTCATTTTTCCATTCCACTGATCTTTTTTATTTCTCCATTATGCTCTCTTTTATCTTTGCTCCAAAATGCCTGCCTGAATCCTCCAGATGCACCAGGATCTCATCCCCCTTCTTTAGGGAGGCGACAGAAATGGCAGATCCATCTGTTCCAACTAAGCGTATGGTCTCTGCGTTCTGAAGTATCATGGAAATCCCTATCTCATCCTGCTCTGCCTCTACAAGCACCAATGGTCTCTTTTCTATCTTGACCCTGCCGACCACAAGAGCCTCTGTACTGCCTTTGGCGTCCACAGCCAATACCTGGGTCCCGGCTTTCAGCTCAGACAGGTATTTTGTCCTGTTCCCAGGCAAGAGGACATAAGCGTGCACAGGGCCAGCATTCACTCTGAAAGGCCTTTGCTCGACATAAGGATTGTCAATGCTCTCTGAATGGATCAGGAAAAAGGCAGAGGAAGTGTTGCCTATGAGCATGCCCTGCCCTGGTTTCATATTTGTGCAGGTGTCGATGCATACCCTGTCGCCCATTGGAAGGGGTTCTATGCGCGTTATCTTTGCAATGGACAAGGGGATGTCTTTTGATCTGACAAAAAGCTTTGCTATTTCCCTTACCACTCCAGGGTCTTGTGTCTCAAGAAGTATCCCATCCACTCCTTTTTCAAGTATCCCAAGTGCGAGCTTTGCGTCTTTTTCTGTTGAGACCCTTGCGATCAACTTTGCTCTTGCATTGGCTATCAGGTTCTCCAGAGGGATGACAGTCCAGTCAGAAGTGCCTAATATCAGATAGTCTGCCTTTGAATGTGCGGCCTTGAGCTCATCCTCTTTTGAGGAGATATCCATCTCGATCGCGTCTTTGCCAAGAGGGATGTCCCCGTCAGGGCTAACTATGTTTATTCTGGCAAGGGACTTTGCTTCTTCCTTCTTGCCTTCCTCAAGCATGAGGGCTGTGGCTCCTGACTCAAGAGCTGTCTTTGCAAGCTCTTTATTCCATGGCCTGACAGACACCCAGAACTCTTTCATCTCAATGCCTCCAGAGCCTGCTCGGCTGTCTTTCCCTTATGCACTATCTCTGATATGGCTCTTACGATCCTTTCAGGGTCCTTGTGCTGGAAGACATTCCTGCCTGTGGCAACACCTGAAGCCCCTCCTGATACCGCGCCTTCTATTGACCTCAAGAACTCAAGGTCAGAACCTGCTTTTGAGCCGCCGGCTGTTATCACAGGGACGCCCATAGAGCCTTTGACAACTCTTTTGAATGACTCCGCGTCTCCGGTGTAATTGGTCTTTATCATGTCAACCCCTAGTTCAGCGGCAACCCTCACTGCCAGGGCAACTGCTTCAGGGTCGTTCCCATCCTTGATGGATGCTCCTCTTGGGTACATCATTGCAAGGAGCGGCATGCCCCATTCCATGCACTCAACCGAGACCTCTCCAAGGTCCCTGAGCATATCAGCCTCGTTCACAGCGCCAATGTTTACATGCATAGAGACAGCGTCAGCGCCCATCTTAAGGGCATTCTGGACCGTATTGACCAATACCTTATTATTGGCATCAGGCCCGTACTGCGTGCTTGCCGATAAGTGAATGATCAGGCCAACATCAGGACCGTATCCTCTGTGCCCGTGAGGCGCAAGGCCCATATGCACAAGGACCGCGTTAGCCCCTCCCCTAGCGACCGCATCCACGGTCTTCCCAAGGTCAAAAAGCCCCTCAACAGGACCTATCGTGACCCCATGGTCCATAGGCACTATCACTGTCTTTTTAATCTTCCTGTCAATGATCCGCTCCAGGCGGATGCTTTTCCCGACGCTGCTCATTTCAACCTCCTACTGCACGCTACCCAGATAGTTTCAATGGAAAAGAAGTGTTTTAAAACTATTGGGGAACAAACGCAAGCCTAGCAAAAGAAATAATAACTAAACCATTCGCAAGTGTTCCGCATACGTTAGTTAAGTTTAGGTGGATTGTATTTAAATGTTTGTTCTTTGAAGGGCTTTGCATTTCGAGTCTGTTAACTGAGCGACATTAGGCGCAAGGTTTATAGTTCAGGAGCGACAAAGACAGAAGTCCAACCGAAAGACAGACATTTCTCTAGTGTTTGGGCGATAAGATAGAGCGAGGCTAAGGATCGAAAAAGATGGATAAAGGAATAGATAATCAGTCAAATAGCAAAGAGGGCGACCCTTTGGACATGCCCTCATCAGTTGCTCCTTCAATACCGCCAACTGCACCACCAGACACACTACCGAATCTTGAATATCTGATCGATGGAGCAAAACTTCAGGATTCGCTTCTTCAAAACTATCGTCAGATCTATCTTGTGGTCCAATCCTTGTTTTTGGTCGGTGGGATCTCTTTGTTTATATCCATTCTCTCTTTTGATAAGAAACTTCAAACCGTTCTTGCCGAGTCCATTCTACTGGTCCTGTTTTTCCTAAGCCTGCATTTTCTCATAAAAATGAAGGAAATAGTCACTAATCGCGGTAAAGATGTGACCTTTTGGCGCAGGAGGTTAATGCTTGCTGAACAGGAATTTCCCTCTAATCACCGTTATTTCACTGATTTCAAGATCAGTCAATCATTGGATAGAAAAGGCCTTTCTCGTTTGAAAGAGCTGATCTCCCTGAACAAGCTTGATATAAATGGAATTGATTCCATACTCATAGAGGGAGAGAAACACACCAGAAATGTCCTTGATAAGCATTTGTTCGATTTCCTGATCTTCTTCTGGATAACTATGGTCGGTTTTAGTTTGGCCTATGTATTGAGCAGGTACTTTTGAATTCTCTAAACATTAGAATAGCCAGAATAACCTGTGTGATCGCAAGACATTCGAATATTGCCAGGATCGTTAGCTTTTCTATCTGCAAGATCTCATGGCCTAAATTGTGAATCATGATAATGGGTGTAATAGGAAGAATAAGTAGTGGGATTAAAGCCGCTAACCAATGCATCAGAGGTTTATTTCTCTCTTTATATTCTTTCAAAGACAGAATTCCAATGGACACGGTCAGAACCGTTGCGATCAATCCAAGGATCACTCCTCTAAAGTAAACAAAACCGCAAATATAGTAAACCGCCTTGGATATAAAGTACAATAAGCCAAGGAGAATATAGGCAAGATATGTTTTCTCTTTCATGATCTACATTTTTTGTCACCTTTTGTTATTCTAGGCAGAAACATTCTTTTCTAGCTTTTAATTGCCCTATTTCTTCAAAGCATCCTGCGCCGCGGTGATCAGGGGATACATGGTCGGGGTGGATGTAAGTTTTGGGTGAGTTGCGATCTGCAGGGTCTCTAGGTCAGTCATTGATGTTGTTTTTTGCAGGGCCATGCCTATGATATTGACGATCTCTCCTGCAGAAGCCCCTCCTGCGACCTGGCCGCCCAGAAGAGTGCTTGACTGTTTTGAGAAGAGCAGTTTGATCTTAAGGTTTTTTGCACCAGGCATTGCTCCTGGGTGTTTGTCCGGGCATTCAGCATTGCCAACGACAAGCTCAAATCCTTCCTCCAAAGCTGCCTTTTCTGTCAAGCCTGCTGAGCCTAAGGTCAGGTCACCTATCTGTGTCGAGTAGAGGGCAATAGTGCCCTTATTTTCCCTTACCGCCTCTGGTTCGAACAGGTTAGCGCCTGCGATCCTTGCCTCCACGGTCGCAGTGGATGCAAGCATGACATTGCTCCTTTTTCCTGTGAAGAGATCCTTTTTTTCCGCACAATCCCCCACTGCAAAGATATTAGGATCTGAGGTTCTCAGGCAGCCATCGACCGAAATTGCTTTGTTCCTGCCGGTCCCCAAGCCTGCTTTTTGCGCCAGGGAGGAATTAGGGCCCGCGCCTATGCTCAGGATGACGACCTGAGCAGGAAGATTAGTACCATCAGAAAGCATGACCGAGCTCACTCCCTGGTCACCATTGAATTTGTCAACTTTCTTGCCGACGACCACATTGACACCTTTCTCAACGAGTTTCTCTCTTGCCAGCTTTGAGAATTCGTCGTCAAAAGAGATCGCCATGATCTCGGGCAGGAGCTCCACAATAGAAACGTTCACTCCTTTTAGCATGGAAAGCTCGTCAGCAAATTCGACCCCAATGAATCCTCCGCCGACAATAACGATATCCTTGGCCTTGCATATCTCCTCTTTTAAGCTTTTTAGATAAGTCATCTCTTTGCGAATGGTGTATATACCTTTCTTATCACTTCCTTCTATAGGAGGGATTATCGGGTTCGAGCCTGTGGCAAGAACAAGCTTTTCATATTCGAACGCTTCATCCGTCTTTGTCCTTATTTTTCTCTCTTCTGCATTTAATTCTGTGACCTCGTTGACCCTCACTGCTATGTTGTTCTGTTCCAGCGGTGCATCCCCCATGGCATTATCCTCTGGCTTCTCTAGTGTAGTAAACATGTAAGGGATCCCGCAGGGGATCACACTCTTATCCACATTCTTTATCAGAAGGACCTTTTTATCAGGGTAATACTTTCTGGCGGTGACAGCGCTTATCATACCGGCAGGGCCGCCGCCTATCACAATTACATCGTATTTTCTTTCTTCATTCATGTTTCTCACCTTTCCGGTCAACCCCTATTTTTCCCTTAAAAACCCGATGCCCAATGCCGAAATGGAAATAATCTACCCTCAAAAATGGCAGAGGAAGACTGGGCCTAAAAGTGAAAACTATTTCAGTAAAGAGACAAAGTCAAAGTTAAAAATAATTAACAGAGAGAAAAAACCGGTCGAGGTGGACCTGGCTTTTTATTATTTCCTCTTCTTTGATGACCAGACCAGAAAAAAATTGTATGAAGAAGAAATACAG
>JAIVYC010000045.1:0-5886 GCA_048635645.1 Sulfurovum sp.
GGATGAACTGATGCATCGCTGCCTGAAAAACCCATGATAGCCAATCCCTCTCCCGGAATCGTCTCAACTTTGCTCTCTTCAATGCAACCTAGAGCAAGGAACAGGATCAGCAACGCATATCTCATCCTACTCGGTGCCTCTTAGAACAACTGAATAGTAAGCGTCAACAACATAAGTGTAGTGGGCTGTCGCAAGAAAGTCATATGTGTTCTCTTTCTCTATGTCCACTACTTTGAACCTGCAGACAAGGGTCTTGTACCTGCCATTAGAGAGTGTCAGCCTGTTCGGAGCATCCTGAAGCGTCAAGACCCCGCCGGAACCCTCAAGATCCCCTGTGAAATCACAATAATCAGCTTTCACAAGTCCGGGAGGGACTATCAGGTCAACAGCATCGATCACGTTCAGCTTATTGTGCTTGCTTCTCACGACCCCGTTCCCTATATTCTCTAGGCTCATTTTAAGCGTGAATGTGTTCTGATATTTGTCGACGACCACAGGCTCATTTGACCTCATCCCTATTATAATAGGCGCGATCGTCGTCTGGCTCTGCTTCCTGACACCAGTAAGACCCAACTGATGTTTCACTTTCCACTCATCTCTGGGAAGCACATAGACCGTCTTGGACCCTCTTGATTCGTAATCATAGGATACATGCACGCCAAACTCGGCTTTCTCGGTTATGCCAAGATCCCTTTTTGGGACGACCAATGCAAAGACCGTGTCCCTGCTCTCGCCAGGTGTTGTGTCTGTTGGAGGGGACAGCTGCCCAAGCGACCTGTTAGTCGTGCCGATGAACCCGCCGTAATTGAACAGCTCGGCGTTGATACTGGATGCGACCGAGCTGCCTGTATTTTGAACATTAAGAATAAGCTCAAGCACATCTGCTCCAGTGGCGTCCATCTCGGTCACTTCAGCGCCAAAGTTCGTTATAGTAAGCCCGAGCGGACTTCCTCTCATCACTCCATCGATACATCCAGATGAAAATAAAGAAATAAGGAACACTAGGCAAAAAAGCGTTCCCTTGCCTAGGTTCCTTTTTAATCTCATTTTTCTATGCGTTCAGCACTCTCCGGGCCAGCCAGAGCTTGTCACGTTCGCAGTGCTTTTCAGTTCTCTGGAGTCAGAGAAACTATTGTACACTGCTTTGAGCACTATCTTCACTGGCTCAGCGCACAAGAGCTTGCTTGGTGCTCTGCTTGGTTTTCCAAAGGTCACGTCATATCCGTCAGTGCAGTTGCCAGCAACCGAAATGAAGTCCAGCGGGTAGATGCCACTGTTATCATTTCTTATGCTTGCACTCCATTGCGTCTTTACACTGTCATTGAACTCTGTCTCATGTTCAAGGCAGTTCCCGTCATAGCTCACATTAGTGTTTATGACCAGATTTTCGGCACTGAAATCAATCGTTGCTGGAGCGTCTGTGGTTGGTTTCAGTTTCAAGAAGTGCTCTGCTGGCAATACCGTTACCCCTGTGGTCTCTGACAGCCTGTACCTGTAGATAGCCTTTGCCTTGACCCTGTATGTGTTCTTTGTTGCCGGAGTTGTCGTTATGGTGAGCCTGCAGCGCAGGAATTTCGTGTCTTGTGTTGAGAGGTACACCTTGTTCGCTATGTGCGTGTTGCCAGAGTGTTCTGTGAACGGTGCGCAGTCAACCTGGTCTGTTATTTCAACGCCGTTTGGCAGGGTCAGTTCCACGCTGTCCACATAATATTGTCCATATTGTGCACTGTAGACATTTCCTGCCTTGCCGTATCCATTGTTTATCAGGGCAATGCTCAGGCGCACGTCCTTTTCCTGGCCAGGGTCCCCTATTACAGGGTTCGCAGGTTCAACGCTCACTGTTAGAGGGCCTGATGTGCAAAGCTGCTTTGGATCGACCAAAGTCTCTCCTTCTTGTCTCATGATCCTCCAGTCCTCTGTTGGTATGAAGACGATATCAGCCTCGCCACTGGTCACATAGTCATAACTGAGCGTTGCTTCCACTGTCAGGTCCTGTTCTGTTGTCGTTATGTCAGGGGCAGTGACCTCCCAGAAGACCTCGTCCTTTTCCTCAATGCCTTCAGTAGGTGCAGCTATGTCTGATACCCTGTGCTTTTTGTTTTCCCCTGCGATGTCAAGGGAGCCGACGTTCGAGAGCTCTGCTATAATGTTCGAAGCCTTTGAGTCACCCAAATTCTGGATCGTAAGTCCCAGGAAGAACGTGTCCTTTGACCTCTGCTCTATGTGGTCAGGCATAAAATCAGTTATGATCACTCCGTCAATTACCTCTGGTGAGCAGCTCTGTACGTTCGTGGTGAGAGTTTCTTCTGTCTCTCCTCCTCCAATGCATCCAGCTGCGACAACAAGCGCGATAATTGCAATCAATGTATATTTCATTTAATTACCTCCTTTACCTTAAACTATATTTAAGATTATAATTTCCTGCATTATTTAAGCATTTGCCTAGCTAAACCGGTCAGGATTCAACTACGATAATCCCTCTCGCAGCTTCTATCATGTATGTGTAATCCCCAAAGGCCTGGACAGGTATTATCTGCTCAAGCCCTATTGCTTCAGGCTTGACCTTGAACTGGCACACAAAGCTTTTCTGTTTTCCTCTCTGAAGTCTTAGCGATTCTGATATATCACTACTATCAGCGGCCGTTTTTGTGAGTGTTATCATTCCATTCTCTTCTGCTTTTTTCCATGATAGTTCTATTTTCCTGTCTGGATCAAGCGATTCACATTCCTCTGAGCAGCACCAATATTCTCCATTCACCTGTCCAACGGTCTCATCAAGCTCCAAGTATTTGCTTGGAACCGAGATGCTAAGGCTGTTTATCTTGTTCATGTCCTCTGCTCCAAGACCTGCTCCAGCATAGACGATCCCTGACGCGCCGTTCACGACATCCACCCTTATGCTGACACTTGAGCCTTCGTCGCCCTCATACAGAAGCTTGTTAGGGGTTATTACAGCTATTGTCACGGGAGCTTTTGTCACCCCTGATCTTAGGATGGGCATGCTTGCTTCCACCTTTGCCTGCTCCTTTGTTGTTGCAAGCAGGTCAGACCAGCCCTCGCTTGAGTAAGAGTAGGATATCCTCACTCCCGGGTTGTATGAAACGGTTCCTTTGATATCGCTTGGTGCCGTGACCTGCCAGGCATACTCCCTCTTCTGCCCAGGGGTCCCAGTACTTTCATCCGGCGGAGCAAGGGTTCCAAGGTCTATTGGGTTCGTTGAAACAACGGTCAGGTCCCCTAACCTGAAAAGCTCTGCTTTTATGTCCTTTGCGTAAGCCCCTCCTGTATTCGCTATCACAAGATTGAACTCTGTGCTCTCTCCATTATATATGGTCTCCTGGTCGGGCTTGAACCTCTCTATCAGCAGGCCCGGATACTCAGAGCCAACGGCCTTTCCGGTCACATCTCCTGAAGAAGAGGGCAGGATGTCTCCAAGGTCAATGCACCCAGAGGCAAGGACCAGCACTGCAACCGCGATCAATGCCTGTTTTGTTCTTTTGTCTTTTTTTCTTGTCCACATATTCAATCACTAATTATTACGATCGGCGTTGTGTAGTAGAACACCTCATAATTGTAGTCTGCTTCTGCATTTATCTTAAAGTTCTCCTCAAGCAGGCCTGTCGGGTCACTCAGTTTTACCTCGATCTTTTTTTCAATGACATTCTCAGGGTCCTTGGTGACATCAAAGTCCTTTATCACGCACACCCTTCCGGACGTGCTTGCGCAATCGTTTTTCCCCACAAACTCGAACTGTTCAGGTATCATGACCCTTACTTCTTCCACCACACCCGCGTCCGTCCCCTTTGTCGCTTTTGAGTCAGGAGATGCAAGGGCATTCTCAAGGCTCAGTCTCACCTGGAACTCGCTGTCTTCAACCACAGGCACAGCAGGCGCGACCATGTTTATCTTTATTGGTGCGACCGACTGGTAACTGTAGAGCTTTGGAACATACCCCTCCTGCGTCCGGACGGCCCATTGCTGTTCCGAGAGAACGACAACATCCGTCCATGCATGGCTCTTATACTCATATTTCAGTTTGAGTTTTATAGGCACGCCATCAAGCGCCTGCTTGTTGCTTTTGCTTTCAAGAACTATAAGCTTGTTTTTCAGTTCTCCTTCAATGCACTTGTTCGGGTCAGGAGGGGCCATGCTAGTGCTTGAAAGCACGCTGCCAGAAGGCAGGGTAAAATAATTATCAGGCCCCACTACATTCAGGGTTATGTCAGTGGCGGTCTCATCCCCCAGGTTCGCAACCTCCACAGAAAGACGTATGTTGTTCCCTGCATATATCTGAGCATAATCGACCTGTATGTCGGTCACAGCAACCCCCGTAGGGTTGTATTTTACATTGCACACTTGTTTCTGCCCGGTTTCAATGCAACCAAGGGACAGGATAAGCAACAAGAACAAAATCTTTTTCATGGCTTTACCGCCGTATCCTTTAATGCCACTCCTTTGAATATATATGCATCGTCAAGGAAGTAAACAGATATCGTATACTGCTTTCCTATCAGGCCCTCCTCCTTTACTGGGGTTTTGAGTTTCAGGCCGAAACCCTGACCTTTTCCCTCTTCAATCGTTTTGTTCACGTTCGCGGTGCTCGTGAAAATCGCGCCGGTTGTGGTACTTGTTCCTGGATTTGCAGTGCAATAATAGTATTCCTCATCAAGATTGCCGCAAGTGAATTTATCCATATACTCCAGCCCAAAATCCTTTGGTATCGTAAGCACTACGCGATCCTCTGTGCTTGCCGTGCTGTACATTTCTGTGAATCTCACCTCTTCGTTCATTACAGAAGAAGGGCCGACGCTTTCTATACTATAATCAAGGTACATGCTACTATCCCAATCAAGCCCTATCCGGTTATCCAGATTCACCTCAACCGGACCTCCAGCTTTTCTCTGGACCAGAGCGTTTTCCCATGCCGCGATCTCACTCGCCCTCGTGGTCTCAGGGCGTATTGTAAAAGTGAAATCGTTCATCGGCATTTCGTTAGTTCCTGCAAAAGGCCCTGTTGAATACACATCCCTTGTACTTGCAAACGAATACGTGAGCGCTACTTCAAAATTGATCGCGGTGGAGACTATGTCTTCCTCTGCTAACTCTTTTGCTGTATGGGTCGACGTGGTCTCGACTATTGCATATTCCTTTTGCTGTATGTCGCATTTTTCGCTCCCGGTTCCTGAGTTGCATTTGAGCCACCTGAAGCCTGATGCGAACTTGAGACCTGTTTTGTTCTCTATCTCATCCGGATTTTCGATCGATATTCTTGCATCTTTTGCGATAAAGTCCTTTGTAGGATTATAGACACCAACCCTGATGCTCAGGTCTTCATTACTTCTTGGCTGTGAGGGCATGAACATTACCCCGGGGCTTTTGAAGTCATCAGCAAGGATCTGCATCCCTTCTGAGGAACTGGTTTCTGTGGATACAGCCTCCTCAGTTTCTGTCGTTTCTTCCCAGGGATTCACAATAAGACCATGCCACACATCCCCTGCCATTTTCTCTACGCTTCCGGTGACTTTCAAGATGGCAGAGCCCACTCCTGTATTTGACATTGCCGAAGTGAGCTTGGTCTGCCATGCTTGTGCAACGGGGATACCTAGCGAGCCAAGGACAAATATGCCTATGAACCAGACAACCGCCAGCAGTACTATGATCTTGAGGATCCCTCCAACTCCTCCTCCAGGAGCTTGGGGCATCTGCATCCTGTTCATTTGAGGTCTATGCTTTTGCATATACCCTGGTTTTCGTGCATTCTCTATATTAGCATTTCTGTATGCCTGCTGCTGTGTTTTTTGCTGCCTGACGGTCTGCTGGTATTTTTCTCTGATGGATGTTTCTCTGTCCTGTGCTGTGTCCGCCTGCTTTTGCATTATGTCCATA
>JAIVYC010000046.1:0-5846 GCA_048635645.1 Sulfurovum sp.
GAGTCCGGGTGGAGCGTGGAGGAGCGGGCGTTTATCGGGAGTTTTGCGTTTACAAAAGCAGCCCTGTTTGAGGATCTGGATGACCACGAGGAATTGGTCTACCGACATCCCATTGTGAGGGCCATTGCCGAAGAAACGGGGTTTGTCGAGGAAACTGCAAACTTGCCCTCGCAGGACATGTTGCGGGATGCCTATTCTCTTGAAGATTCTTACCTGATTTTGGATTGTGACAGCAGCCAATTCGAAGCGGTCCAGTACGCCAAGAGCGGGTCATCATTGGTGATCCAAGGGCCCCCCGGAACCGGAAAAAGCCAATGCATAGCCAATATCATCGCGGAATGTCTTGGAGTGGAGAAGAAGGTTTTGTTCGTCAAGTATGCTCCGCACGAGGTTGCCAAGTTCATGGAGTCCGGCGGCGGCATGCTGAAGGACCTCATCCATGATGCGGGGGTTAAGCGGGTGTGCATTGATTCTCTTACTTCTTTTGCTCTTTTGTTCAAGGATGAGTATGAGAAGCGTTTCGGTGTGCTTAAGTTCTTTGATATTTTGAGGACTTGGAATTGTACTGTGATGCTTACTGCTGAGCGGCCTGTGGACCCTAATGTTCTTCAGGATGATTTTGGCCTGGAGTTTTTGGTGGATGCTGTGGTGCTCATCTACAATATACGCAAGGGGAATGTGAGAGAGCGAGCGCTTGAGGTGCTGAAGATAAGAGGGACCAATCAGATCACGAAGTTGTGTCCTTTGCAGATCACTGAGAACGGTGTTGTTGTTTTTCCCTCTGAGAGTCTTTTTTCTGATATAAACCAGGGTTAGACCCTATATTCCCGTCTTGTCTTCCCTTTTTCCTGGGTTATCTTTTGCTTGAGCCAGTTCCAATATGTGTAGTTTATTGTGTTGTTCTCGCATTCATGTTTCACGAGCTCAAGCGTGTAGTCTGGGCTTTTTTTCTGCGTCATTTTTTCAACGGCTATATTGACGGTCTCGTAGAATATCTTCTGGCTTTCAAGTATCTGTTTGTTCCTTGTTCTTGTGTTTACAAGGGATCTTTCTATGAATTTTTTCCTGTTGGTTATGTTGTTCAGGAACTTTTTGACATCCTCGTATTCTTTTGAGTTTTTTTCAAACCATCTTGCAAGCCCAAGCAGGAAACTGCTCTGCACTAGCTTTCTTTTTGCTATATACTCTTTTGCCTGTCCTGTGTGCTTGTCAAGCAGGAATATGGTCCTTGAGAGCCCTAGATAAGGGTCCTTTTCCGATACCTTGACCAGATGCTCCAGCTGTTCCTGAAAGTCCATTTTTTCTTTTTACTCCGTAAAGCATTAAATATCTTGCTTTTCAAACCCATCCCATGCGCACTATATGGATGGAGGATGGCATCGTTTATCTTCTGGACCAGTCCCTCCTTCCTTTTGAGGAGAGTATTATCCATTGTCATACCATCGAGCATGTTGCTGATGCCATCCGTTCCATGAAGGTCCGCGGCGCTCCTGCTATTGGTGTTGCCGCTGCTTTTGGCATGTCTCTTGCTCATTCCGCAGGCATAGAGCTCTCAAAAGCGGCATCCCTTCTGAGGTCGACCCGCCCTACTGCAGTGAATCTTGAGTGGGCTGTTGACAGGGTCCTGAATTCCGGCGACCCTGTTTCAGAGGCAAGAAAGATAGAGAAGGAGGACCTGGAGACGAACCGCCTGATATCAGAGCATGGCTCCTCTTTGATTAAGGACGGCGATTCCATCCTCACCCACTGCAACGCTGGTTTTCTCGCGACTGCTGGTGAGTATGGCACGGCTCTTGGCGTTCTCAAGTTCGCTCATCAGCAAAAAAAGCGCATCCACGTCTATGTTGATGAGACCCGTCCGCGTCTTCAGGGCGCTCGCCTTACCGCCTGGGAGCTTTCAAAAGAAAACATCCCTCACACTCTTATCTGCGATGACATGGCCGCCTATTTAATGTTCAGGAAGAAGATAGACAAAGTATTGGTCGGTGCTGACCGGATCCTCGCATCCACAGGCTCTGTCGTCAACAAGATAGGCACCTATTCATTGGCAGTGCTTGCCAAATACCATTCCATCCCTTTCTATGTCGCGGCTCCTTCCAGCACCATCGACTCAGAGCTCAAGTCAGATTCTGATATCCGGATAGAGGAGCGCTCTCTTGATGAGGTCCTTAAGGTCAATGGAGCCCCTATTTCAATAACAGGCTCGGCAGTAAACCCCTCTTTTGACATCACCCCTTCCTCTCTCGTGACCTCCATCATCACTGAGAAAGGCCTATTCCCTCCTGGCTCCCTTTAGGGTTTCAGCCCAATATCTGCTCCGCACTGGCTGCAGAATTTCGCGTTCGTAAGATTTGGGGTCCCGCACTTCTTGCATATTTTCGCATGTTCTGCTATCTCATGGAATATTGTAGTGGATATGCAGTAGTGGTTTTGGACCCTTTTGCCTCCATAGTTCTGAAGGACCATCTCAGTGTCCCTGTTTCTTCCTGATGCCACGCTTGTGATGCCTAAGATAGCGTGTCCTGCATTTCTTAGTTTGTAGAGTGTTCTGTTTATTTTTTCTTCATGCTCAATAAGGCTCTCTTGGCATCTCTGCTTATCTATCAATGATAGCTGCATGCGCCAGCCTATATGGTATTTTTTCCTTAGCTCAAACATGATGCCCTGTATGCTCGTAGAATACCTGCCCGCACCCGCCGCATTTTTCTGCTGACGGCACGTTCAGGTTGCCGCAGTTGCCGCATTTGATGGCATGTTCTATCTCTTCATAGTAGACTGCGGTTTGCACGACAACATGGTTCTTGAGCTGTTGTCCATTAAAGACAAGGTCTCCTTCACCGATCAGGTCACTTTCTATCCCAAGGATGTGTCTTCCGCTGTTTCTGATCTTTGATATCTCTTGCGTGATCCTCTCATTGTTGCTCTTTATCACTCTCTCGATCTCTTCCAGGCTGCCTATATCTGTTGCTTTGATAAAGCTTGTTGAATAGCTGGTTTTGTGCTCGAACACGCTTTGTTTCATCGTTTTTCTGCTATTTAACCGAATTGGAAACTCTTAAATCTCCATCCCTCTTTACCCTTCTCATGTTCTCCTCTCTTGACCTTGCGATCTCCCTGGTCACAGCGGTTTCTGCTGCCATGATACTCTCTGTGCTTGCCTGGCTTTTCAAGCTAAGGGACCAGGATTCCGCTGAGGCAAGGGAGTTTTTTCTCGGGACGTTTTCGGGTGCTTTGAAGATCTCACTAATATATTTCCTTATCATCCCCTACCTCCCTTCCCTTGGTTTCTCTCACATCATCTCCAATTCCCTGATCTCCCTTTTCACTGCTGTGAATTTCGTGCTTGCTATCGAGCTTGTCGCTTATCTGTACACTCATTTCGCCCATGCTCATAAGGAGGCTCTTGCTCTTGGCATTCTTGGGGGCATAACAAGAAGCGAGGCGATAACCGGCAGTATGATCGACCTCGTGAGAAAGGCCCCTGAGTACATAGAGACTGCCGTTTGTGTCGTGCTCGCTTCCAACGTCACCATGCTTATCAGGAATCTTGTTCTTCTTTTGCTCGTGCCTGCTATCGGCTTCCAGCTTTTTTCCCGCGCTTTCCCTGTTCTTTTTGCCATGATCATCGTTTCCATTGTCACTGTCTATTTCACCTATAAGAAGCAGAACGACATCGACATTAAGCTCTCTCCCATCTCCTTGCGTTCTGCCATTGAGATAGTCCTGGCCTTTTCTATTGTCTCCCTGGCCTCTTCTTTTTTCGGTCAGTACGGCGACTTTGGCTATTACGGCGTCGCTGCTGTCGGTGCTTTCGCGGGTGCTTTGCCTGTCATTTTTTCCATGGTGGCCTTGCTTGGTTATAAGGCCATCAGCATTGAGGCGGCTTCGAATATTTTCCTGATAGCCTGTTCTGTTGCTCTTATCAATGACGCGCTCATCTCCTATGTCCTAAAGGAGAGGGAGTTTGCCTCCAAGCTTTTCCTGAACGAGCTCTTGGCGGTTCTTGCAGGCGTTGTCGTCTTCCTCGGCATCTCCAGTCCCTCTCTTCTCGCTTCTGTCCCGACCCCTCTATTCCACCTGTTCGTTGTTCTCGCTGGGATCTCTATCTTCTCTCTTGCCACTTGGGTCTATTTCCGTCGCACTGGGAAAGATGCAAAAGAGATAGCTCTCGGTGTTTTTGCCTCTCTTTTCAACCTGTCTCTCATCTATTTCGTTCTGATGCCTCTTGTGCCTAAGGTTCTTTTCGGTTTTGTCAATTCTTCTCTGATCCTGAACATCCTTCTCGTTATCATCCTGCTTGAGCTTTTCCTTTTCCTTGCGGCCCGTCTCTCTGACCAGTCTGATCCCACTCTTCTTGGTCTTGTCTCGGGTATCGTGTGCGCTGAGGGTGTGACCTTTTCCCTTGCCCGCCAGGCTGTTGACGACCCTGTTCCCGCATCCAAGATGATATTTGCCGCCAAGTCCAGCATGTTCGCGCGCAATCTCCTTATCCTTGCGGCACTTTCTTTTGCCGCAGCCTCCCAGGCCTGGGTTGTCATGCTCCCTCTTTGCGTGATCTTCCTTCTCTTTTCCCTCTACACCCCTTCTCAGGACGACTCATCCCTGAAACTTAAGCACTCTTCCATCCCTGCGGTCCTGTTCCTTCTCCTGTTTTTCCTTGCGGCCCTCCTTCTCTCCAAGTTCGCTCTTGACTCTTTCGGCTCTTCCGGCCTGCTTGCCTCAGTGGTCCTTCTCTCCCTGGCCAGCGGTCTTGCCCCTATGCTCGCCCTCCTCTCCTTGTTCGCCATGGGCCAGATACCTCTTGATGCTCTTGTCCAGTTGATCTTCGTCTCCTCGGCCGTTGTCTCCATAAATGATTCGCTCATCTCTCTTGTCTTCCGCCACCCTGACCTTGCAAAGACCCTTCTGAAAAAGCAGATACTTCCGTTCCTGTTCTCCCTCGCTCTCTTGTACCTCTTTTTCTTCCGTTAGTCCTCTTTTTATATACGGTTAATACCGGCATCCCACTCTCTCTGCACTATTTTATATCTTTTTCATCCAATTACTCTCTCATGTCTGAGCTTGATTCTCTTGTCCAGCAGATATGCGAGACCAAGGACCTGAAAAAAGAGGACATCCTTGAGAAGATCGCGGCCAAGCAGAAGGAACTATCCAACCTTGTCTCTGATGTCGGCGCCGCTCACATCATCGCGAATGAGCTGGGTGTTGAGCTTGAATCCGCCCCTGTCGAGCAGGCCCGTTTGAAGCTTCATGATATCATGGAGGGTATGAACTCTGTGAATCTTTTCGGTCGGGTGCGCGCTGTTTTCGATGCTCGCTCTTTTGAGAAAGATGGTAAAAAGGGCAAGGTGGGCTCTTTTGAGGTTTTTGATGATACCGCTGACCTGAGGATCGTCCTTTGGGGTGACCAGGTCTCTCTCCTCGATAATCTGCAAAAGAACGACATCATTCAAGTCAAGGGCGCCTATACCCGTCCAGGCATCAAGGGTCTTGAGGTGCATCTTGGCAATCGTGGCTCTATTGAGATAAACCCAGAAGACGCGCCTGATGACCTGCCTGAGGCCGGGTCAAGTCTAAAGAAGATCTCGGACCTTACGCCTGGTGAGTCCTCTGTGGACCTGCTTGCTCGTCTGGTCGATGTTTCTGATGTCCGCACTTTCACGCGTTCTGATGGCTCGACTGGCAAGGTCGCATCCTTGACCCTTGGGGATTCAACAGGGACTGTGCGGGCTACTTTGTGGGATTCAAAGACAGATATCACTTCTTCCCTTTCCTCAGGAAATGTCATACGCATTGAGAATGCTTACACCCGCGATGGTCTGAATGGGACCGAGGTTCAGCTTGGC
>JAIVYC010000047.1:0-5694 GCA_048635645.1 Sulfurovum sp.
ATATATGGCCCTCCAGAACGGAAGTCTTGAGATCCTGTCAATGAATTCGATCCCCTTTTCCGTTCTTCTTACAAGTATGATCCCTGCCCTTTCTATGTTCTTCCTGTCCTTCCATACAAGGTAATTGATAATCCCAAGCGTAAGGAGGAACGCGATCTTGGCGTACATACCATATACCAAGAATGGTTCCACTTATACCCTTTTCTTTTTTGCAAATGCTAATAAACAAGAAGGACCAATTCAAGAGGGTGATCTCAATGATATTAGATGATAAGGAGCAGATACAGGCCATAGACCCGTCAGACTCTTGCGGGGTCCTGGAATCCCTTCCAGAGGATTGTGAGCAAGCTATCTTGAATGCAGATGAGCTTGAGCTTTCATACCCGAAACCAAAGAGGATACTCGTGGCAGGAATGGGGGGTTCAGCGATAGGAGGGGACCTTGTGAGAGACTGGCTGAAGGACAGGATACACACGCAGATAGAGGTCTATAGGGGATATGAACTTCCTGTTTACGCGGATAAGGATACTTTAGTGATACTTGTCAGTTATTCAGGGAACACAGAAGAAACCCTTGGGGCATATGCTGATGCCCAGAAGAAGAACTGCATGATCGTGGCGGTCACCTCAGGAGGGGCCATGGCAAAGCTCGCTCTGAAAGACAACGTGCCTCTTATCCTTACTCCTACAGGGTTTATGCCAAGGTTTGCGATATCCCACCTTTTTATTTCGATCGCTGTTGTTCTGGAAAAGGCAGGCCTGATAGATGCAAAGGAGGAGATAATGTCCACCATATCCACCTTGAAGACATTGAGGGATGAGCTGAAAAGGGACACTCCTTCCAGCAAGAACGAGGCAAAGCAACTTGCCATGAGAATCGGAGACAGGATACCGACAATATATGGCTTTGGGCCTTTCAAAGCAGTGGCGAAACGAATAAAGAGCCAGTTCAATGAGAATGCAAAACTGCCTGCAAAATGGGATTTTTTCCCGGAGTTGACCCATAATGAGATAGTATGCTATGAGTCAGACCTGTCAAAACTATTGTTCCCGATATTCATACGTGACAAGGCAGAGAGCAACAAGTATGCGGCAAGGATAAACATAGCAAAGGAGATAATATCAGAGAAGTGCGAGACCGCAGAGATATATCCAAGAGGTGAGAGCAAGCTTGGCAAGATGTTCTCCCTAATGTACATAGGGGATTTTGCCTCTGTATATACTGCAATACTTCGCGGGGTGGATCCAACACCTATAAAAGAGATAGAGCGAATAAAAAAAGCCCTTGAAAACGTGATCGACTGAATATGTGGACGGGTGCCAGAATCCGGTAAATGGGTCCGCCTCGAGTTTTACATGTAAACGGGACAGCGGATGACCCATGTGGTCGTGGGGGTTCAAATCCCTCCCCGTTCGCCATTTCACTTCAATGAAAAAGCATTTCCTCCCTGTCGCGATCCTTCTCCTTTCACTAAACTATCTTTTCCGCGTCGATCTCTTTCTCATCCCGCTAAAATCCCTCTCCCTGCTTGTGCTCGCGCCGATAGCATATCTTCTGCTCACAGGAGAGAACCCAAGGGAGTATGGCCTCTCGATCGGCAGGAAGCGAGAAGCTCTCAGATATTTCCTTTTTCTTTTCGCCCTTGCGATACCAGTGATGCTCTATGGCGCGACATTGCCTGAGTTCCAGTCCTACTACCCGATATACAAGCCAGCAGCCAGCTCCATTTCAGCATTCATCCTTCTCGAAACCATCGTTTTTTTCCTTATGTTCTCCACAGAGTTTTTTTTCAGAGGTTTCCTATTGTTCGGCCTGAAGAGGCAGTTCACACAGAACCTCGCGATCTTTCTGCACGCGGTCCCCTATGCTCTTGTCCACATAGGAAAACCAGTTGTCGAGGTCTATTACTCCTTTTTTGTCGGGATGATCTTCGCTTACGTGGCCCTGAAATCAGATAGCATACTTCCAAGCCTTGCACTGCATTTCGTCAGCTCAGTGATCTTTGACGCATTCGTCATCCTTCAACTATTATGAACTATTGAGCCGGCATTCTTGTCCTGTCCCTTCCTTCCCAAGCCCTATCCGCTCTGCGAGCAATGACAATTCCATTTCACTGAATCCGACCAGCGGGCAGTACACTTTGCTGTCGCATTCCACTGCACCCGCGATCATATCCCCTGTCACCATGCCGAGACAGCCTTTTTCATCACAGACCCTTTCCGAGATCTTGAGTACCTGCTTTTAGACACCTGCCTGCACTGGAAAACCAGGAGCCTAAGCTCCTCAGGCACAAAAGAGGACAAAACCCCTAGATGCGCCTCTGCTTGTTCTCTCTCTTTTTTTCCCACCCCAACATGCAGCGGGATGATCTCCATCCCTCTTTTCATCATGAGCCATCCAGCGATCGCAGAGTTCCTTCCAGAGAGCAAGAGAATTCCCTTGCCAGCGCTTCCAAATGGCATGCCGCCTGGGCCTGCTGTTTTTTCAGTGAAAATATAAGCTGTCTTTTTTCCGATCTCAATATAGATGGTCCTGTCTGGATTTGACAGGTCGACCGCTGCGCCGGTAAGGCCGGCAACACAAGAGCCAAGCAACTCCTCTGTTTTTTTGGTCGAGAGAGAGAAGCCTTTCCATGCCCGGTTCACGTCTATCTTGAAACTTTCACCTTTTTTTATTCCGGAGATCGCGGCCTTTTTAACGATCTTTTCTATCTCTTCTATTCCAGGCGGACTTGACAGCACCTGGCTGAAAGACACCACCCCAAAGCATTTTTCCAAGATACTATCGGCAGGTCCCCTGCTTTCCAGTATGATCCTTCCTCTTGCTTTTGTTGCTTTCGCTTTAATAGTGTTCTTTTCGCATAAGCCGAGGATATTACATTCAAGCAGTTCCTCCAACCTTCCTCTTACCTGCCTGCTTTTCAGAGATATCTCACCATACCTTATCAGATATCTCATTTTTTGAACCTTGAGATGATGGCCGCTCTATTCTTCAAGGCAACAAATATCAGGATCACCACTAACACGAAGGGCAGGGCACTTTTTATCGATCCAAGGTAGTTCTCCTTTTCCGCACCTGAAATGTCGGATATCTTTGAAATGGCAGATATCTCCTCCTCTTTTGTAATGTCCATCCTTACTCTTTCAGATGCGAGCGCTGTCTGCTCTAGGTACCCTTGTTTGCTTGCTTTCAATACATCCATCTGCGCAGCATATAATGTGCACCGTCCATCTTCTCCTGTTGTACAGGACGAGCCAGGGGATTCAACACGCACATTTTTAACAGGTACATCGCCGCTAAAGACCTCAACGAGCATAGGTCTTTCTTGAGGCGGAACACAGGCGCCCATATAGCATTCATCTCCCTGCGCGCATGCGCAATCTACTGGGCTGTTCTCACAGTTTTCCCCTATTCCCTTGCTGCATGTCCTATCCCCTATGCAGTCCTTTATGCTGCAGTCCCTTGGGCAAGTCTCGCATTCTCCTGAACAGATCTCATCCCCGCAGAACCCTCCGAATACGCCTGAGAAGTTCTTTTCAATAAGATAACTTTTTCCAGGTTCATCAATGATACCATACAATTCAGCGGTGTAAGCCGTGCCTGCCATCAACCCAGCAGCCCTGAACCCCCCTGATATGGTCGTTGTAATTCTCCCTCCCTCCGGCGGTATGGAATGAGGGGAGATTATCTCCTTTGTTATGTCTTTGAACCCGCCTTTCAATACTAGAGTGATGTCCCGCAATATTGCCTGTTCTGCCCTGTTTGACAATTCTATCTTCAGGGTCTTTTCACCAATGAATTCGATCCCTGAGAAGTCTATTTTCGAGCTTAGGATGGAGACCTTTGTTGTGTTCAATGTCTCAACAAACCCATCAACCTTGTGCACGAGCCGCACCTCATACACACCCCCAGCCCAGGGCGCGGTTATTTTTTTCGTAGAATATGCATCATTTTCCTTAATGCGCCCATAATAGACCTCTGTTTCAGTGTCCCATGCCAGAATGCTGAACCTGTGCACTCGTTTATCATCGCATTTTTCCGTCCAATTCACTGTGACATTGATCCCCTCCCCTGGAGCGAATACAGGGATCGACCCATTTTCCGAGCCTTCAATATTGATACTGCTGTTCGCCAAGGACCTGACAATCTCAAACATCCTGCTGCTGGAGTTTCCTGTATGTAATATCGAGATATTCCATATACCTTCCCAGTCTTTTCCCATCCTTGTGATGTTCGACCAGGGGACACTGATGTTCCCGCATGAGTAATCATAACCCAGATAATGCTCACCTCCGACCGGATCCGTGAGATAGTACTCACAGATGCTTTCGCCTGTCTGATTGAATTTTATCTCAACAGGCGTGCTTTCGCAGAAACTATCGTTCATCTTAAATTCAAACCCAAAGCTGATCCCTGCAAGAAGCAGGAAAAGAAACGCGGTTCTCATACTTTTAGCAAGGTTATGGGCATTAAAAAAGCTTTTCAAAGGCTTCTGAAATTAGATGCAAGGGAATGCCCCATTGATTCCAGCTTCCATATCTTGAACCATCCGAAAGGAACCCATGTTCTTGAGTATCCTTCAAGCTGATCGTAAATTCCTCTTGCGATCCTTTTCGCATCCTCAGGCGGTGCAAGTTCGTTGCTCAAGTGAGCGAATGGAAAGATAACTATCTCTTTGGAGGAGACCTTTTCAGCGAGCGAACTTATCTCATTGGCAGCGCGCTCTATCTTTTCATTCCCATCCTCTTTTTCAACGCATATCAGGGCAACCATGCAATTGCTCACAGATGCAGACTCTTCTTCAACCTCTTCAGCAAGCTTGCCTTTCTTCCCAAGCTCAAAGCCAAACTCCCTGCAGTGAAGTATCACTAATTTCATCTTGCAAGCTCCAGGAACCTTTTATGCACCTTCAGGTCATCACCAAGCTCAGGGTGAAATGCAAGCGCGAGGATCTTTTTTTTCTCAACAGCGATGATGCGTTCATCGATCCTTCCGATCACCTTTGCATCTGGGTCCCTAATAGATTCAATACAGGGCGCTCTTATGAACACCCCATTGAGTTTCCCTATCCCTTCCAAGAAGACCTCTTTTTCAAAGCTTTCCCTCTGCCTGCCGAACGCATTCCTGTTCACTTTCATATCAATGAGTCCAAGCAATTCCCCTGTATGCTTGCATTGCTCATCCCCTCCAGAGGAGATAAGGACCATTCCAGCGCAGGTCGCAAGAATAGCAGCGTCGGTCCCTTTCAGGACATTCCATATGCCGCTTGAGTGCAATAATCTGTTGATCGTGGTGCTTTCCCCTCCGGGGAGGACTATCCCGTCAGCATCACCAAAATCCGAACGTCTTTTTCCAATGACAACATTTCCTTCAATCCCCATCTTGGACATGGCACGCTCGACCGATCTAGCATGCTCAAAAAAAGCCCCCTGAAGCCCAAGGACAACTATCCTCATAGTATTTGCCAGAAGGAGACCTCCTTCATCTTTCCTGAAGTCTCTGGTCCAGATCCGATATCTCAAGCCCGGGCATGGCATCTCCAAGCCCGAAGGAGATCTCAGCAAGCTTCTCTGCATTGAGAAAATCGTTGGTCGCTTCAACGATCGCCTTGGCCATACTTTCAGGAGCGCTTGACTTGAAAATGCCTGAGCCGACCAAGACCCCGTCACACCCAAGCTGGAGCACTAGGGATGC
>JAIVYC010000048.1:0-5764 GCA_048635645.1 Sulfurovum sp.
GGTGGGTTTTCAACACATACAAGCCAAAGTATTCCGTAAAGGGAGTTTCAAAGTCTAAGATGTTTGGCAATATCGATTTTCTTGCACTTTTCGGAAGCTGGAAAGGGATTATTATTTGCATGGTGATCGCGGATTATGCTGAAAATCCTTTGAAAAAGCTTCAGGACCGGATTTATGACACAGGCCCTAATTTCCTTACTTTTGATAAGAAAGATGCGGTACTTAATAGCGCGCTTGAGATGCTTTACTCTAAAGGATATCTTGAACTTCCTGATGTTTTCCATCTTAATGATCATCTTGCTATGCTTTCAATCGTAACCGCGTCAAAGAAATTCCATATTCCTTCTATCTTCACCCTTCACGGGCCTTATGTGTCCTATGTTGATGCTAGGATCTTGTCTGAACTGGATTCTTCTATACTAAAGGGCATTCGCAGCCAAGAACGTTGTTATAAGGATGGTATTCTTGTAAGGGAACGGGTTTGCATGGAGGCTGCTGATGTCGTTGTTACGCCGTCAAAGAATTATCTTGAAACCGAATTTAAGGTGAATTTCAAAAAATTTATGGACAAAGCCAGTTATGCCTATAATGCTTCAAAGAAGATTTTTGTATTCCCTCATTTCTCGCACGAGAAGACAAAAAAAGACTTTCTTCCAAAAGTGCTTAACTCCAGTGGTGTCAAGCTGGATATAACTAAGAAGACCCCTGTCCTACTTTTCCCTGCGGGCAGGATCGAGGCAAGGAAGGGCTTTGAGCTTGTGACACTATCTCTCCCTAAGTTGATTAAAACTAATCCTGATGCAGTGTTTATCTTTAGGACCGATTTTAATGAACGTGAAAATAGGAGCATTGAGCAGAAAATAATACGTGATTTTAAAGAGCTTCGCAAGAAATATCCGAAGAATGTGGTTATCCTGGAGAAAAAGCTTGATGATGATGTCTATACTGCGCTTTTTGCTGCATCTGACTTTATAGTCATACCCTCCCTTTTTGGCGAGACATTTGGCCTTGTTGCGATAGAGGCTCTTTTCCAGGGAACTCCTGTTATTGCAACTGATGTTGGCGGGCTGAAAAATATAGGTCACAAGAATTACATAAGGCCTTACTTCCATCTTGTAAAGGGATTTACTAAGCCGGATGTTCTTTCTTTTTTCACAAGCAATTGGTGGCCCCACGAGGGTAAATATAGGAAGTATTTGGAGCAGTTTTCTCCTGAGTTCATAACTGTGATTAATCGCGCACTTAGCCACTACAGAAGAGGCGAGCATAAAAGGCTTAACCGGAACAGCAGCGATTTCAAGTCACTCTACCATGATTTCAGTAGGCCAGCTCTCCCCTATATTTCAGCTTATGAGAAGACGGTTGGCGACAGGAAGGATTCTCTTAGGCGGCTTAATAAATTGAAGAAACAGCTACACAAGCATTGAAACAGCTGCCCTATCCATTTTTCAGATTTTGGGCTTTAGTATCTGAAGAAAATTAAGGAAAGAAAATGGTTGTTACCTATTTTATCGGTTCCGCTTTCCCTCCTCAATATAGGGGAGGGGAGGCTATAGCAGGGTTTTTTCTTGCGAAGGCTCTTATCAAGAGAGGTAATAGGGTGCGTGTTATTGTTCCTGCGTATGATTATCTTGAGAGTGAAGAGTTTGTGCGTGAAACGCGCGCGGAAAAGATCGCTCATCTGGATAATGGGATCGATGTTTACTTAGGCTCTTATGAGGGGGTTGAAATATATTTTCTCTCCGGGGGATATCTTGGAATTTCCCAGATGTTTGATTTTTCTCAGCCTCATATACGCATCGGACGTGCGGTTGATTTTTCTTCTTCTTTGGATTTTTTTGATTTTTCAGATAGTGTTGTGCATCTAAGGGATCCTTATTTTTCTCCTGTGCTGAATTATCTGAAAAATAAAAGGGTTCCTACTATCTTTGAGGCGCACATGCTTTACGGCGATAGTGTTCTTTTTGATCCGCAAGCCGTTTCTTCGCTTGGACTTGATCTGGATCAAGGGCCTTTTTTGTTTGATTCTAAGGTGTCTTTTGAGCGCGTTGGTCTTGAATTATCTGATTCCGTGGTCGCGGTCAGTCCTTGGCTGAAGCAGGACCTGTCCAATTTCTACGGGCATTATTCCGGCAAGATCGGCCTGATAACCAATGGCATTGATCTGGATTTTTTCAATCCTTCTGAGATAAGCATTTCAAGGGAAGATTTTTTTGCTGAGCGCGGCATCGCAAAGGCGGCTGGAAAGAAGGTGGTTCTTCACGCGTCATCTCTTGATTTTAGGAAGGGGACCGATCTGGTGGTTGATGCTGCAAAGAGCCTTTTGAAGGCCCGTGATGATCTCTTGTTTATCTTTTCCGGGATCTTTGGCTCTAAGGAGTATGCTGACATGGTGTTCTCTCTTATTGACAAATATCCTGGTTCGGTCCATTATATCGGCCACACAAGATATGAGGATATGCCAGCTCTTTATCATTTTTCTGATGTTCTTTTGCATCCCTCCAGATATGAGCCTTTTGGCCTTGCTGTGCTTGAGGCGGCTTCAATGGGGACGGTTCCTGTTGTTTCTGACATCCCAATTTTCTCAGATGCGCTTGGCAAGGACTTTGAATTCAGATGTTCTCTTGATCCTGAGGACTTACGCAAAAAAACTATTCTGGCTCTTGATCAGCTTCATAATGTTAAAGAGTCACTTCCTGCTATACGGAAGCGTCTTTCAGAAGACTACTCCTGGGATACTCAGGCAGCGCAGTTCGTTTCTATCTACAAGAAGTTACTTGCTGATTAGAAGGTTTCCTCAAGCCAACCCTTGGTGATTTTTGGGCATTCAAGGCATTCGAGCATCAGTTTTTTGTAGCCTTTTGTCTTTTCGCTTTTATTTGCCTCTCTGACTGCTCTCAAATGGTCCGCGATATACAGTGGCGCAGCGGCCAATATCTCGGCCGTATATCTCTTATTTGTGTTTTCTATGTAACATTTAAGGAACCAGTCCATAAGCATGCTCCGGTTTTTGATTTCAGCTCCAAGTATATGGTAGAGATTGGCCATAAAGCTTCCAACATCTACTGCAGGTATCCCTTGTTCGCTTAAGGTGAAATCTATTGCGCAGACACTCCTTTTTTTTGAGGTTTCATAAAGAAGGATATTGCCTAGATTATAGTCTCCATGGACTTTGCTGATGTATCTTAGTTCATTGGCTTTTATTTCATTAGAGTTTCGCAGTATTTCCTTTTGGGTTCCTTCTATCTTTAAACGCCTGAGAATCCGGTCAAGACTTCTCATATAATATTCAGACGCTCCTTTTTTTTCTGCAAGAAAGTGTTTATGATATTCCACTAGCCATTTTGCCGATTCTTTCAATGCACGCTTGAACGGCGTGTGGTCCACTTTTTTACTGAGTATTGGTGTTATGTCATATAAGCAGGTGCAATTATCTATAACTCCCCAATACTGTTTGTCTTTGAAGAGGCTTCGCCATCCTGCTATATTTTCAATTATTAAGACTCTTTCTCGATCGTTAAATGCAATTAGCTTGGGTTTGCCTCCCAGCGGAATATTTTCAATTTCTTGTAGGTTTTTTAACTCTATATCGTACTCGTATTGTTCTTTGTATACTTTTACAAAGTATTTCTCTTCACCTATTTGGTAGATGTATCCCTGGGTTGTTTCTGAGAAGCTGGAAGGCTCCTTGATTTTTTCGATTCTTGGATTCGCTCCGAATTTCTTCTTGTTTTTTAGCACTAATTTTCTTACTTTAGAGTCAACTCCCATAAATTATATATCCTTCATTTGTTATTTATTCTTTTATCTGTAGTGACATTCATACAATTATGTCTTTACTTTGGAGGGACCTATTTGAAAATGATAAAGAGTATTGGTATTTTTTTAACTGTCCGTAGGGATGTGAAAGTCCTTGGCGCTAGTTCTGTGTTTAATTATCTTTTTGCCAAGGTTTTGGCTTCTGAGGCTGCGCGCAATGATATTGAGGCGTTTTGTTTTGATATTGATAGTCTTTCGGTTGATCCTAAGAGGAATTTGTTCATTTCTTCTCATTGGAAATGGGATGGTTCCATTGATTGGAAGAAGGGTCATTTTATAAAGCATGACTCTGTCTGTTCTCCCCTGATAATTCTGGATCTTAAACGTTACTTCAAAAGAATGAATGTTAATAAAAAGCACCCTTCCTTGGCTAAGGTCCTTTCTTTAAAAGGCGTCATATCTGAACGTGAGCTGGGCAATGCAATTCTAACAAAATTCAAGAAACAGGGCGTTAAGGTCCTAAACGACCCTATGGTCAGTTCAAAGATCAGGGACAAGCTCTTCCTATATTCCATTGCGTTGGAACGTAATTTCTTTTGTTCCAAGCCAAGGACCTTTCCTGTCAAGGATCCCGGCCGGGCGGTCGACGCTCTTGTTTCTGCTTCGGATGGTTTGAAGGGGATCGTTTTGAGGTCTGTGTCCTCTTCTGGAACTGCTGAGGTTTTCTGGCTTGAAAGGCAGTCTTTAAGTGATATCAAGAAACAGATCGCAAAGAGAATTTCTTCTTCAGATAAATTCATGCTTCAGGAGTTTATTGAGCCGACCGCATATCTTGGAGCAGGACCTCTGAGGTTGCGTATGTTTTATGGCTTGGGGCGTGTTTTTGAGGGTTATGCTAGTGTGTTCACGCGGCCAAAGACAGGCAAGCAGTTCGAGCTAAAGAGGAACATGAGGATATCGTCTTCTGTTTTGACCAGTAACGAGATAAATATTCTTGGGGCCGCGACCAGTCTGATCGGCAGCATACTTTCAAAGAAAGGCGATGTTTTTCTAATTTCAGTGGATTTTCTGCAGAGTGCAACAGGAATGTATCTTCTTGAAGTTAATCATCAGCCTGCTTTTGACAGGAAGGTTCAGGGGAAGGACCTTTTTCGCATGCAAAGGGACATAGCAGCGCGTCTTCTTAAACAATTTTTCAGTAAGTGAACTACCCACAGCTATTGCATGCTCAAAGTGCAATACCGGCAAGCTGGTCTCTCTCTTCTTTTATAAATCCTTTTCAGCTCTAGTTCCTTTAATGGATTCCCTTGAGCTTGCCTTATCATCCGCCGTGGAGAAGATAAAGACCCTGGAGCATAAGCGCAAGCGTTTCGCATCAACTGTCCGCACCCGGAAGTCCTCTCTCTCCCTGAACGGCTCTCCTCTTTTCCAGCCGATCCAGGGAAGGCAACTCACAGGTGGTGTCGCAGGCGTTGACGGTGGCCTTTTGGTCAGGAGCCTTCATGGCATGGAGCTTGTCCTTTGCAGGGCTGTAGGGGTGGTTTTCAATTATTCCAATGGAGGTCTCATTGATTGCGATTACTTCCCCTCCCCCTTCCCAAATGCCCAGCATAGGGTCCTGCACAGGAATCTAAGCGAGCATGATTCTGATGTCTCTGCAGGCATCTACAGGCAGTTGTCTGAGATAACCACAGCACGAAAGCTTTGCGAGAAGTTCGAGCTTGAGCTGATGGTCCTCCATGGTTCTGTGGTCCCTCATGGCTCTGCCCGCTCTTTCTCTGACAAGGGCCTTAAGCATGAGTACACTGCTCTTATCCAGGAGTACAAGCGCTTGTACAGGCTCTGCAAGGAGAAGTCCATCCCTCTCCTGGGTGTTGTCGAGGATACTAGGGGCGGTCGTTTTTCAGAGCTCCTTTCCCAATTACTAGGAGATTCTCCTGACAATGATATCCTCTCAATCACCCGCGACACCCATCTCCTCTCTTACATCCTTAATTGTACCTTT
>JAIVYC010000049.1:0-5621 GCA_048635645.1 Sulfurovum sp.
CTTCAAGCGTTCAAGCTGCTCAGAAAGCGTTTTATCTGTCCTGCCTTTTTTGCCGAGCTCCTCAAAGTCCTTGTTTATCAGGATCTCACGATCAACAAGAGCCTTAAACTCAAGAAGAAGGTTCTTAAGGACGATAAGCCTGTCCTCCACAGGACCCTCGGTCTCTCTTATGAAATCATCTATCTTCCTGAAGCCTCCGAAACCGAAAAGCGCCTCTTTTGGGTCCTTGTCAGAGAGAAACTTCTCTTTCTCCCTTAACAGTCTCTTGTACTCCTTCACATGCTTTAGGATTATCTTCTGTATCCTTGGCTCAAGCTCCATAGCTCTTTTTCTGTTAATTCCAGGCAACATAACATACACCTCAAGTCTTTAATCTTTTAAGCAAAGCATCAGCATACTTCCTTCTCAATGCCTCAAGCTTCTTCTTACCCTCCTCTGTCAGTTTTTGCTCGCTCTCAAGCTTAAGCAGGCTCTCATACGCCTTTCTTGAAGCCAGCAGCTCCTCAGGCTCCTTGCTGGCCTTCTCGTGTTTCTTTGGAGTGATGTGCGGCTGCGGATATCTTGCATAAGGCCACCTGCCGACATAGTCGTGGATAAGGAAAAGGAAAGAATAGACAGGCAAAAGAACAAGATTCCAGAAAAGAGTGCCGATAGTAGCTGAGATAAGATGACCACCTGCCAGCAAATAGTTCAGGTAGGCCACAGACAGGAAGAGAAGCACACCTATTCCTGAAAAGAACAAAGGAGGTATCTCAAGATTGAAATCCCAGTAGAACGTGACTATAGTATGCGTCGCATTCCGCATGAAAGACGTGTACCTTTTCGGCCCAAGAATGGAAAGCAGCACGCGCTCAATATGAGGATAGAACCATACGCGCCTGAAGACAGGATACCAGTCGTAATAGTTGAAAGCATTCGTATAGACCGCGGTGTTCCAGAGATCGAACCACTCAGTGTCAAGATGCACGTTCTTCACTATCGGTCTGTTGAAAAAGCGCGCCTTCCAGAAGGGAATGTATAAGAGCTCCCTGCCGACGACAATAATATCCTCAGGCTCAACATCAAGCCAATGAGCAAGATATTGCTGGGCCGCAAGCTTTGCCTCATGCTTTTCAAGCGCCGGCTTATAAACATTGAAATAGGTCTTCTTAGGAAGCTTTGGCTTCTTTATCTTCACAAGCTCTGAACGGAAATCATACACATGCCTTTGCAATGCCTCCATAGCAAGGACCTTCTCACCGCCATTAGCCGCCTTGACATGTTCAGGGTTCGCATGCAGCTCAAAATCCATCTTTCCAGTATACGCATTTATGCCTATCATGCCCATATACTTGCCTGCCTTTGTCGGGAGCTTCCTGAGCTGCCGCTCCCCTGTCTTTGCAACAAAATAGCTCATCTTCCAATAGGGGATATATGCAAGCTCATGCTGCTGGAGGAGCATCGCATCCCAATTCAGATGGAAATGGTTCTCTATATACCACCTGAACCAGAACAGGGACTCATCAGCATCAACCGCGGGCTTGAATGCAAGGGAGGTCTGCCACCAGGGCTGCTCTGTCTGCATCTTGCCAATAAGAGACTCAAGCTTTTCAGGAGTGATCACCTCTATGCGATTGTTCTTTGCCGCGTTCTCAGCATCAGAACCAAAACCAGAGACAGTAAGATACATGCCAAAATAGGCATCAGAAACATCCATCAGGTTCCTAAGCTGAGCTATATCAGCAGCACTCACCTGGCCGGTACCGCGCTTGTAATGCACCACGATACGCCCAAAAGGACGCTCTATATCCTTCTTCTCACCCAGAAGATCGATCCTGTGAACAATACCCTCATGGACCTCCTCAGGCACTGCCACATTAGGTATGCCCTCTTTTGAAAGCTCAGCCGTGGTTATCTCGCCCCCGACAACCCCCACATTCCTATTGCACTCATAACCATACAGGTTAAGGAGATTCTCTGCAAGATCAAGCATCTGATGGATATCCATTTAGTCCCCTTCCTCAGCGAATTTCTCTGCCTTTTTTGCCTGCTTATCCGCTATCTCTGACAGGTATGACTCATACCTCTTTTTCTGCAGCTCAGACAACTGACCGCTCTTATACATCTCATCAAGCTTCTCAGAGGCGATCTTTGAATGCATGTCCTCAGCCTTTCTGCCCCTGACCTTTCCGGCCAGTTTCTCCAGGATCTCAGGCTGCTCGAATTTCGGCTTTGCAGAGTCGCTTCCAACAGGATACCTCTTAAGGTAAGAGCGTATGACATACATAAATGCATATCCAGGTCCTATGAAAGCGAAAAGAAACGCGAGGAAAACCAAAAGCATAAGCCCGCTCTTGAAAGTAAGCATCCCATAGACCATGACCACAAAGAGAAGCACGAACATGACATCGATCCAATTGGAAGAGGGAATTATGCGCAGGTCCCAGTAGAGCAGACGGCAGAAGATCTTATATGTTATCCACTGCATTGTCTTGACATATCTCTTTGCCCCCATCATATTCACAAGATACTTCTCAGCCATGTAAAAGACAATATCCTCTTTGAAAGAGCCAACCAGTTTCCAGAGGTTATAGGTATCAGTGTTCAAGGGAGAGATCATAGTAGTGAACCAGACAGTCTTGTTCCAGGGGTTCTTTATGAAAGGCAGATGATCAAGCCTGAACCTGTAGAACGGGACATACACAAGGTCCATAGCTGTCACAAGCACATTGTTCGGGTCAGTATTAAAGAGATAAGCGATCCATTGGTTCCCGGCAACCTTGGCCTCGTTCTTCTCAAGAGCAGGCCTGTAAACCCCGAACCTCACACCAGAAGGGAAATCCTTTGGCTTTCGTATCTTGCCAACAACACCATGAGAAAGCTTCATAAAGACATCAATGACCTCATCTCCCTGAAAGCCTTTCTGGTATAACCTGCCCTCATAGTCCCTGTATTGGATAGGATCAGCATCCCTCCAGACATCGATCATTCCAGAATGAGCGTTGATGCCTATCATTCCAGAACCAAAGTAATCCTCACCAGCAGGATTCTTCTCTCTTACCTGATAGGCTATCTTCCAATAGGGGAGATATGCAAGCTCCTGCGTGTATATCTTGCTGACACTCCATTGCAAATGAAGAAAATGCTCATAATCATGCCTTATCTTCTCGATCATCTCCTGATAAGTGAAATAGACCGGCCAGGCATTCACATTATGCCACCAAGGCTTTTCCATGGCAGCCTTGCCTATAAGGGTCTCAAGGTCCTCAGTGGAAAATATCCTGATGTTATTGTTCGCGGCATGCGCCGAAGCATCAGCGCTCGCTCCGTTAACGCTCAAAAGTATCCCCATGTAAGCCCCGGCATGCTCCATGACCTTGGCAAGATGAGCCACCTGGGTCGGGCTTGCAGACCGCTTGGTCCTATTATACGAGACAATGATCCTGCCATAAGGCCGCTCAATATCCTTTTTCTCTGCAAGAATATCAGCCCTATAGAGGATCTTGCCAGAAGAGGAAGTTGGAACTGTCCTTGCGGTCTCGCGCGTCAGGTCAGCAGTGACAATGCCTTTGCTGGTTATCCCAACATCCCTCTCGGTCTCGTAACCGTAAAGGGTAAGCAACCGCTCACACTGGTCCAAAAGGGCGTAAACGTCCATAACAAATATAATCAAACTATACTTTATTAACCTTATCAATCCAAAGCAAGCGTTAAGAGGAAAAAGATGCCAAGGCCCACAAAGATAAAAGAGGGAAAAACCGAGTTCTATGTCGAGAAACAGACAGGAGGCTCAAAAGCCGAAGCAGATGTATTTTACAACCCAAAAATGAGATTCTCAAGGGACCTGAGCATTGCCGTGCTGAATGCCTTTGGACCGGAAAAGGTCACAGACGCGATGAGCGCAACCGGCATCCGCGGGATAAGATACGCGAAAGAGGTCAAAGGGGTCAGAGAGGTCGTGCTCAATGACATGTCAAAAAAGGCATACACCCTGATAAAGAAGAACATCAAAGCCTCGAAAACGGAAAATGCGCGCGCAGAGAACAAGGATGCGAACGTCCTTCTCTCAGAAGAGAATTCAGACGCCGTTGACCTTGACCCCTTTGGAACACCAGCGCCATACATGGACTCAGCCGCAAGAAGCGCAAAAAAACTGATAATGGCCACCGCAACAGACACAGCAGTGCTCTGCGGGGTATACCCAAAGACATGCCTCAGGACATACGGGTCCACAATAGTCAAGACAGAATTCTGCCATGAAACAGGCGTGCGGATACTCCTGTCAAGCATGGCAAAGGCATTCGCACTCCATGACAAGGCGATAAACCCGATACTCTCGCAATCAACGGACCACTACCTGCGGGTGTTCTGCAGGGTCGAAAAGGGCTCAAGGAAGGCAGACAAGGCGCTTAAAAAGCTTGGATATATAGCCTATTGCAGCTCATGTGGGCACAGGGAAATAGCGGAAACAGACAAAGAGGATAAGTGCAGATGCTGCGGAGCAAAAGCGAATGTATTCGGACCTGTGTGGAGCAAGGAAATATCAGATGAAAGTGTCATCAGGAAAAGCCTAGAGCATGCTGAGGAGTTTCCAAGAGCAAAAAAACTCCTGGCACAGCTCAGAGAAGAATCATCAGCCCAGCCGCTCTATTTTGACATGCATAAGATATGCAGAAGCCTGAAGATAACCCCTCCAAAAACAGAAGATATCCTAAAAGCCCTGGAAGAACAGGGATTCAAAGGGGTCAGGACCCATATGAAAAAACAAGGCCTGAAAGTTGACTGTGATATAGAGACCCTGAAGAAAATAGTAAAGGGGATAAAACAGAGAACCTGAAGAAAACAGTAAAATAAAAGACATATTAGGCAAAAAGCCTACTTTCTTTTTCTGGGGCTGGCTTTCTTTTTCTTTGGTCTGGAAGACGCCTTTTTTGACATTGATCCTGTCTTTGCAGGCTTTTTTCCCCTTGGCTTTGCAACCTTCTTAGGCTTGGGTTTTACCCTTTTTTTCGGTTTTGCCGGCTTTTTTTCTTTTATCTCCTTTGGCTTTTCCATCTCCTCTGGCTTTTCCGGCTCCTCAGCAGGACCCCCTATGATTATAGGAGTCTCCTTAGGCTTGTGCTCGCCCTCTCTGGCCTCATCCTCAGGGAACTTGATCTCAAGCCCAAGCTCCACAATAAGCTCCTTATATCTGTTCCTTATGGTGACCTCTGTGACACCGGCGACCTCGGCCACCTCACGCTGGGTCCTTCTCTCGCCAGCCATGGTAGCCGCAATGTATATAGCAGCAGCCGCAACGCCCGTAGGTCCTCTTCCAGAGACAAGCTCTTGCTCACCTGCCTCCTTAAGTATCTCAATAGACTTCAGCTGCACCTCGCCTCCAAGCCTAAGCGCAGAAGCAAACCTGGGAACATACTCCTCAGGCTTTGTAGGTATCATCTTTATCTGAAGCTCGCGGGTGACGAACCTATACGTCCTTCCGACCTCTCTCTTCTTCAGATTAGAGGCCTCAGCGATCTCATCCAGGGTCCTTGGAATGCCATATTTCCTGCATGCGATATAGACCGAAGCAGCCACAACAGACTCCATAGATCTTCCCCTGACAAGACCCTTCTGGACCACCTGCCTATAGACAAGCGCTG
>JAIVYC010000050.1:0-5607 GCA_048635645.1 Sulfurovum sp.
GGAAGCCAATATAGTGGTCGAGTCTGAAAAAGCTGATCTAAGGATAGGCAATATCGAAAGCTCTCCAGTGAGGCTTGTTTCAGACACAGAAGACGCAAAACTATCCGTCAGCATTGACAATATAGGGGAGGTTGATGCCAGATCCGTGCTTGCAAAGCTTGTCCTGCCACCTGGATTGTCGCCAAGCCAGAGCTACTCAGATATTACAAATCTCGGTAGCATTGTAAAAGACGGCTCAGCAACTGCTGTTTTCTATATTGACATAGACAAAAACGTTCCTGCAGGGGAACACTCAGCTGCATTGGAGATAGAGTACAAGAGCGGAAGTAAAGATCCTGTGAAAAGATCCCTTGAGATATTGATACCTGTGAAGCCTGTCGCTGTCTTTGAGATCGAGAACGTGAGCACAAACCCTGCAAAGATCGCGCAGGGAGATGAGAATATAGAGCTCAGGATCAGGGTTAAGAACACAGGAAGCAGGAAAGCGGAAAGCGTTAGTGTGAAGATATTCAAAGCTGCTGATCAGCCGTTCGACTTCACTGAGAAATCAGACTATATTGGGACCTTAAAGGAAGGCTCGAGCGGGGATGCGCTCCTTAAGTTCTCGGTTGACAAGAATGCCGGATTAAAAACATATCTCTTGTCGATCGAGATCAGAAGCGTCGAAGAGAACGATGTGCGCCTTAGTGAGCATACAGTGGCTGTGAAAGTGGAGAATTCCAAAGAAGAACAGAACTACACTCTCTTTCTGCTTGCCGGAGCCGCGATCATCTGCATCTACTTTGGATACGTCAGGAGAGAAAATGGCAGGAAAAAAAGAAAAGGATCCGCTTAAAGAACTTGACGCAAGGCTCCTAAAGGGGATTATCCAGATATTCCTACTCCAGATGATAAAGAATGGACATTCCCATGGATATGAGCTGATGAAGATATGCTGCAGCCCGGAAGACAAAAAAGTAAGTTCAGGACTCCTCTATTCCACGCTGAACGGACTTGAAAAAGACGGTTACCTGAACTCAAAGTGGGTGCATGACAAGACAAGCAACCCAAGAAAAAAATACAGCATCACATCAAAGGGTGATACATTGCTGGAGAAAGGGAGCAAATTAATAAAGAGAAAGATACAGGAAATAATGGGATAGATCTATGGAATTTATAAAGAACCTTTTTGGCAAAAGAGAGGCACCTGTGGAAAAGCTTGCTGGACTGGAAGAGACAGAGGCATGGCTCAGAGCAAAGGAAAAAAAGGCCTTGCTCATGCCGGATACTGGACAGGTCCTGGAAGATATCAGGTCCTTGTTAACAGAGCTTGGCGAGTCCATCAAGGAACTTGAAGAGGCGGAAATTCCCAAAGATACCTCTTCAAGGCTCAGGAAACTTGGGGAAAAGAACAGGGAAAACATGCTGAGACACCTCAAAGAGATACACAATGGGATATCCCCTCCCGGAGACTCAGGGTTCGGATCGGTCTCAAGCTTCTACAGATGCGCTTTTGAGACGCTAAAGCAGGGCACCGAAAGGTCACTTAGAAGCCACTATTATGTCAAAGCCGTGTTCGACTCGGATGCGAACAAGGTGATAGTGAACATCAAGCGTCTTGAGACGCTTATCCTGAAACTGAAAAAGCCGGTCGAAAAGAGAGAGAAACTAGTTGATTCGATCGAAAGGTGTTCAAATGAACTATCTGAGCTCAAAAGCAATAATTCAAAACTGAGCGAGATACGCGCAGGCATCGAATCAGCATCCAGGAAGATATCAGAGCTTGATCGAGAAAAGAACGAGCTGGGAAAAAAGATCGCTTCCATGAAAGCAGGACCTGATTGGGAGAGATTTGAAGCATTGAAATGCGAGAGGGTCGAGGTCCTGAAGTCGATCGAGGCGATCGAATGCGAGTGCTCTTATTTTTTCGCACCTTTCAGCAAGGCGATCGAAAAGCTCGAGAAGCTCTCAACATCCGGCAGGTACCCTCTATCAACAGAACAGAAAGAGCTATTATCCAAGAATTTCCTTGAGTACTCCAGAACAGACATCAAAGAGTTTGCCGCATGGGTCCCAAGGACCTTGTCAGACGGCTCGGTGCAGCTCAAACAAAAAGCAGTGTCACGCATCAACGAAAAGCTCCCTTTGTTCAAAAGCATGCTCGAAAAATACCAGAAGGAGCGCCTCCGGCTCCTGGAAAAGAAGAGCAAGTTGGAAAGCTCCCTGGACGGATGCGAGATCAACAAGCAGGTCAAAGCGATGGAATGGAAAATGACGCAGCTTTCAAAAGAGCGTGAGGTCCTTAGCCCTGAAAAGCTTGAGAAGAAAAGGCAGGGCCTGTTACAGGAGATCTCTCTTGGAGAGAGAAGATTGGCAGATCTTGTAAATGCGGTCGCAGGAAAGAAAGTGGAGTTTTCCATTGGAACAACCCCCCAATAAGGGGGTTGCCAGATATTGAGAGCCCATAGGAGCTCCAGGTCATTTAAAAAGACCCGGGGGATATTAGGTTTTGGATGGACCTGCTTGCCGGTATTCGGATTGGAAAAGATTATTAAGCAGAAGGGGCTAAACTACAGCGGTTGGCGTGCGTGTAAGGAAGATTCTAAGGTTTAGGCCTGAAAAGTGCCTGCAGGAATATGGCTGTAGGATATGTGTTAAAGCCTGTCCCATATCTGCTCTTGACTTCATAGGGGAGAAATTGCAATACTGCAAGAATTGCGGGGAAAACGCCGCATGTATCCTTGCATGCAAGAGATTCGCGATCCAGTATGACAAGGGGGTCGTGTCCATAAATTCCAAGTGTAATGGCTGCGGCGAATGTATTGATGCTTGCAGGTATGGTGGCTTGCGCCTGGCTGGAAAGCGTGTTGTAAAATGCGACCTATGCAGAGACATCAGCAGGGAGCCTGTCTGTGCTGAGCTTTGTCCGACCGGGGCTCTTGAAGTTGTGTCTGTTGAGGAATCAGAGACAAGCACGCATCTTGAGCATGACCCTGAGATCATCCCTGAGATAAGGTATTTGGGAGATGAGAAAAAATTATCTGCAAGCGAATGGGCGGATATTTCCGCGACATACCAGCCAAGGCATTCAAGGGTGTTTTTCAGGATATTGCATCTGCCCCCTGGCAAAAAGCGTCTGCTCAAGAGATATGGAAAGGTTTCGATATATGAGATCGGCAGGGAAAAGGTGTACTATTACGAATTCTCAGGACTCACCTATGAAGACGCCAGGATCGCGGATGAAATAAAGGCTACTCTGATAAGGGATGGAAAACATGAGATATCAAAGATAATTGACAGGAAAAAGAGGATCGCGTCCGTTGAGAAACTCGCGCATGACCTCTTGCACAGGCAATTCAGAGATCTTGACAGGGAAAAGATAGATTCAATAGCAAGGATAGTCTCAAGGGATATTGGGGGGTATGGTTTCATAGAATTTCTTCTTGAAGACAGGGAGAACATAGAGAATATAGAGCACCTAAGGGCAGGGGAGCCTGTGCATGTGGTATTAAAAGATAAGAAGATAGGGTGCTGCAAGACGAATTTCCTGATATCTGATGACTGCGCCTTCAGGTCGATCGTGAACAGGATAGCTGAAGGTTCAGGAAAAAGCATAAGCGAGGCGAATCCAAAGCTTGACTTCTTCATAGACAAGTCCGACCGTGTTATGGCGCTTTACAGGCCCTACTCAAGCTTTGGTGGTTCTTTCTCTTTAAGGCTTTCGCAGACAAAGAATCCCTGGACCCTGCCCAGGCTCGTGAAAGAGGGCAGTCTAAGCCATGAATGCGCTGCTTACCTGTGGATGCTTGAGAGCACGAAGATAGGTGGAGTTTTCACCGGGCCGCCTGGCTGTGGAAAGACCTCACTGCTTAACGCGGTCATTCAGTGCGTTCCCCCTGGGCTTGTTGTAAGGACCATAGAGGAGGGAACCCGTGAGCTTGTTGTTTCAAATCGGTCCTGGAGCTGTTTCGTGGGTAAGTCATTGGATGAGAAGGAGCTATCAGAGAAAAGGCACTCTGAATGCAATGTATTGACAGGAGAAGACCTGCTCTCGGCAAGCCTGAGGTTCTATACTGACAGGCTGTATGTCGGGGAGATACGCGGGCCGGAAGCAAAGTATTTCACTACTGCACTTAACCTTGGGATATCAGCGGTAAAGACCACGATGCATTCGCATGAGACTGGAGCAAGTGTCCTTTCAAGATTGTGTTCTCCTCCAATGAACGTTGACCTGAACAATCTGCCGTACATCCGGATATTCGTGAATCTTTCAAAATGCCCAGATGGTGTAAGGAGGGTCACATCTGTTGGCGAGATAAAATGGAACGTGTGGGATGACATCCCGGGACCTGACTCCAGGTTGAAGAAGAACAATGGCTCTGTCTGGAGATCAGGGAATTATGTTGCATTGATCGAGAACGTATTCAATTGGAACCAGCGGAAGACAAGGTTTGAAGTGTGCTTGAAAGATTCCATTATGCTTAAGGCGTATTCAAAGGTATATGGCATAAGTTTCAAGGAGGCTGAAGAGGAACTTCGCAAGAGGTCCTTGATCATACAGTACCTCTGCAGGAAAGGGCTTGTAGGCCACGAGCAGGTCGGAAGGACATTCAGTGAGTATCACCATGCGAAAGAACTGCCTCTCAAGGGGTTTATCAGGCAAATAAGCAGGATGGAACATGAGAATAATTGAGGTGCTGCCTGCATTCAGGCTCCCTGACAGACTTAGGTATGAACTAAAGGTCTCTGGGCTCGAGATCGAGGAAGAGCAATTCTCAAAGCTGCTTCTTGGAGTTACATTATCCTCATTTCTGGCCTGTAGTGCATTGCTTGTCTTCATTTCGATAAGATACTCTGATTTCGGGATCTTGTATGTGCTCATGATCTCTGGGCTTTTCAGCATGCTTCTCGGATACAGCATTTACAATAGGCCTTTTTCCCTCTCTATTACACGGGAAAAAGAGATCGATGCCAACCTGATATTTGCTGTGAGAGAACTGTCTATTTCTATGAGAACAGGAGCGACATTGGCCGATGCCCTGAAGAATGCAGCTCCTTCAGGATATTTGAGCGAATTTCTTAGAAAGGCATGGATCGGGCTTTCAAGCAGTGAACCTGAGGAATATGTGTTCGGCCGGTTGTCCAAGAGGACAGGCAACAGGTATCTCCAAAGGCTTTTTGCCATACTTATGCTAAGCGGGAAGACCAATATCCTGCCTGCTCTTGAACAATATATCCAGGAAGTGAAGAACGCAAGGAACCGGAAGATGCAGGAGTATGAGATCAGATCACAACTGTCCTCAAAGATCCTTCCATTGGTCTTCATTGGTTCTGCGTCACTGATACTAGTATTCAGTATCGTTGGTTTTCATTTCTCTGCGCACCTGCCATTTCCTTCCGTGATAGCATTGAACTTTGTGGTAATACCATTTGCCATGTTGTTCCTTCTCCAGGCTCTTAAAGCTTCAAACCCGCTAGTATAATGCACAGAAGTATCGTTCGTATAGCAAAAAAAAGCAGCTTGTTGTTCAGGCCGCTGGCATCCAGGTTCTCATTCCGCTCAACTCTCGAAGACCCCTCATTGAACGCTGTTGAATGGAATTCCCTTTTGCTCTGTGCGTTCGTTCT
>JAIVYC010000051.1:0-5563 GCA_048635645.1 Sulfurovum sp.
GCCCCCCTTTCTCGGCTTTGAATGGATACAGCTTGGTATTTATACCATGCGGAATGCATTCACACGGCATCCCAAGGTAATTTGAGACGCTCATCGCCTGAGCACGGGACGCTGCGATGAAATGTGAACTGTCGGGTATCGGCACGTCTCTATTCCATTCACACGGCGCATGGAATATATGGAAGATGTTTGCATCGGGGTGTGCCATTTCATAATCGTATATCGGATCAAATTTGGTATTATCAACGATGATATCGTAATCATCTAAATATTTTTCATAAATTTGATATGCGTCCGTTTCCCTGGCAACCCAATCATGATGCATATCCTCTGATTCCTCTAAAGTCTCTATGACCTTTAATTTCGGGAGGTTCTCAGGAAAGACCGAACCTTTGCAACACGCGACAGCAACCTCCTCAACCTCATTGAATTTAGAGAGTGATGTTGCCAGATCGCCTTTCTCAACTTCCGCTTCAGGCTTCTCTTTTGGTTTGGCCTGTGGAAGCTCCTTTTCCGCGGTAGACGGCGTTGCCTCTTCAGTATGCTCAGGCATTACAGGCTCAGGCTGTGGAGCTGGTGCTGCTTCAGAAATGGCCTCTGCCGGCGGCGGGCCTGAAGGTATCTCAAGTATATCCTCTTTCTTTGGTTGCTCTTCATTTCCTGATGCCATGACCGCCTTCTTGACATCCTCCAAGGTCAATGGAGAATCCGGAAGTGCAGATTCCTTTGCTTTTTGCTTTTTTTTGCCAAATATCATTCATTTTCACCCGTTTCTTTGTTTACCTATTCAATGGGGAGCATGGCTCCTTTATATCAAAACCGTTGGAACACTATACTTATGAAAATCCAATACCCTTTTTATTAGTTTCCCTTCCTCAGTTTTTGTGATAAGTATGCATTTGTCTGTCTTCCCTGCAAGAGTATCTGCGTGCTTATGCTCAAAAGTAAACCATTATATATAAGTGTGGAAATAGGGATATTCATGACCGAGACGCACTGGCGCCACAAACTTCCGGACGACCTGAATGTACGCATAAACACGCTCGTAAGGAAGACGAACGAATTCAAGGACGCATATGAGGAAAGCCCGCACGTGCGCACATCCCAGATGTGGGTTTGCCTTGGAGAGGTCTATAAAGAGATCCAGCTGATGCAGGAGCGCATAATAAGCCTTGAAGCAAGCATGAACGCGCAGAAGAGCAGGCTCAGGAAAGCTGGGGAAACGATCGCTCAAATATAAGACGTGTTTTTGGGTTGTCTTTTCTTTTATGTTATCTTTCTTAGGTTTATAGATCAAGCACCAGCTTGTCATGCCTTATCTCAAGAACCCTTTTGGAATAGGCTGACCTGGAAACCATGTCTTTGATCTCCTCAAGGGACTGCTTTTTCTTTGCGGAATTCACTGCCTTGATGAGCCCATTGATCTCATTTGCCTCTGCAGATATCAGGTCCCCTGCCTGTTTTTCAAGGAGGATATCCTTCCCGAGCCTTTTTATGGCACTTTCCTGCTTTTCCATAGCCCTGAGAACCTTCTCTTTCTTTTTTCCCTGAACCGGCTTTTTCTTTGCTGAAAAAAACTCATCCACCGCCCTATTAAAGCTCTCAAATCCTTGGGAAGAGGGGTGTTCCGGCAGGGAAACAGGCAGGACAAGATCGCCGGACTGATTAGGGCCTGTTCTTTTTGCAGCCTCTGAAATGAGCTTCTTTATCTCTGCGTAGAGAAGAGAGATCCCCTTTTCTGAGATATCCCTGCATACAGCGCTTTTCTTTATGCCGACCTTCGCAAGCACTGACTCAGCATAATGCCCTGCGATGTTATGATCAAGGACAAGAGCGCGCACTATCTCCCTATCGCTCTTTGAAATGCTCTCAGAGAACTCATCAAGACCCATCACAAGAGGGTCTCTTCCAGCCTTTGGGAAAAGATACTCTCTTTTCGGTCTTATGCTCCTGCTCCCGAAGTCCTTGAAAACAAGAGCCTGGACTATGGAATAGTCCTGATCGCAGAGCACTATATTGCCCTTAGCGAAAAACTCAGCGATAAGCTTCATGCCATTCTCAAACTGGACCTCTACTATACGGTCAAACCCGGCCTGCGCAATGCACTTTATCCTCTGGCCCTTCAGCTCCTTTCTCAAGAGCATGCAAAAGCTTGTAGCGGTCTTTGGAGACACCCTCTTATAGTCTGAAAGCCAGAGACCCACGCCGGATGATATGACAAGCTCCAGTTTCCCCTCTTTGAAAAGCCTTAGCACGACCTCGTTCCCGATGTGCTGCACTGACTCGACCCGGGCATCGATCAGCTTTGGCCCTATCTCCTCAAGCAGTGCATATATGTCAAGACTGGTCAGGTTCTCCATGCAGAAGGATATGGAAAAGGCGATATTTAAGGGAATGCAAAGGGAGCTATTTAAATAGTAGAAGCTCAAAACATTTAAATACTTTTTACCACTATGGAGTGATTACAATTAGGTGATTATGAGAATGAGGGCTTTTATCGCAATGACCGCAATCGCGTTGATCCTGTCAGGCATGGCTCTGGCCTCAAATTACACTGTTACCAGCGTAAAGCCGAACTCAGTGTCCCCTGGACAGAACACGTACATTCTTATCACGATACAGAACAATGAAGAGGCAGCAAGCCAGGTAAGGGCCTTTTTGGTCTCAGAAACAGACCGCATCATAGTTACAGACTCATGGGAGTACCTGGGCTTTGTTGACTGGAAAGAAAAAAAGACAGCGATATTCGCAGTGCAGGCAACCCAGGGACCAGAAGATGAATGCCCTATGAGACTGGAGATAAAAGAAAGCACAGGACCGATATATGTGTTCAACTTCAGCCTTCCGATAAGCAATGTCCCTCTAACTGAAGAGATAGAGGTCGAACCCTATAATGGCGAGGAATACGAAGATGACGAGATCTATGAGGAAGACTGGGAGACAACGAACTTCAAGATAGAGGCCGTGACACTTCTTGATGAATCAGACGCAAGGATAGACCCGACAGACAAAGTGACACTGATCGTAAAGCTCCGTAATAAGAACACAGATGGAGTATTCAGTGTATACGGGAAGATAATAGAGGACTTTGACAATATCAAGGCACCAATACTGCCATATGATTTCAACCGTATTGGGGGCAAAGAAACAGTATCAGGATACTTTGACATAGAGACGATAGACGTGACACCAGGAGACTACAAGATGAACCTCTCGCTGACATATGACAAGGACGGAAGAGAGCACATAACAAAGATACCCTTTGCCATCAGAGTGGACGGCGGATACAGCGTCTCAGTGGACCTCCTTCCTGACAGCATAGAGGCAAGTCCGCTCCAGCAGCTCAAATTCAAGGTCCATATAAAGAACACAGGAATAGTGGATGACACCTACAAGATATACTTCAGAGGAGTAAGCGAGTGGGTACAGCAGGCACAGAGAGATGTTATGGTCGCAAAGCACAGTGACAGAGACGTTGAAGTGACACTCCTTGTCCCGGCTCTGACAGGAACATACACGCTTACTACAGAGGTCATCTCAAAGACGCTTTCAGACTCAAATTCAAGAGATACCAGTGTTATAATAGTAAGGCCGGAAATACGGCTAATGCACCAGGTCGACATATCAGTTGACAGGCATTCAACAGATGTTACTCAGGGAGAAGGCGAGACATTCAATGTGAAGGTGCAGAACCTCGGCACAGCCAAGGATGCAGTGACAATAAAGGTGAAAGGAGCGGACTGGGCATACCTCAGCCCGTCGACACTTGAACTTGATCCATACCAGACAAAACAACTCACGCTTTACGTCGCACCCCCATGGGACGCGAGGGTAGGGACATACACCCTGAACCTCACAGCCACCACATTCGGAGGGGAGGCATCATCAAAGGAGCAGGTCGCGGTATATGTCGCAGAAGCAAGCTATGATCCAGAGCCAGCTGAACAAACGATACAGGTCAACGGGCAGGCAGGCATTGAAGATGAGGGAATCGGCATCACAACAGGCTTCTCGGTCCTTGCGAAAGATATAAAAGGTTTTAGCCATCCAATATTAACGCTTTTGGTCATTGCTCTTCTTGCAGCGATATTCATTATGGGTATAATGCGCAAAGAAGAGCCAGAAAAGATCATGTCCCTCGGACATCAGGTCCATACAAAAAGATAGGCCAAACCGGCACTGAAAAATGAAAATGAATCTCAAATATATTGCCCTGTTAGTAGTGCTGTTTGCTTCGCTGTCGCTTGCAGAAATAAGCGTTGACAAGAGCCAGGCGACATTCTGCCCATCCTCAACACAGATATTCAAACTTACGATCCAGAACCCGGAAACCTTGGACAAGGCGGTCCATCTGTCAATGGAAGGAGAGGCAGCAAAATGGACCACACTAAGCAAAGAAAAGGTCCTGATACCCGCAGGCGATAAAGCGCAGGTGACAGCCTTTGTCACAGCACCTCCACTGATAGAGAAAGGAGATTATACTCTCAGGATAGAAGCAGGCGAAGAATCCGTTGAGCTGAAATTCAATGTCGCGGACTGCTTCAAGCTGGACATAAGTCTCCCAGAAACATTCTCGGTATGCCCGGGAGACTCATACACGCTCAAAGGAAGCATCTCGAACAATGGAAAGATCACTGAAAGCGTTGAACTGCGCGGAACAGACTTCTCAAGGATAGAGCCATTCGCATTGAACATAGCACCATCAGAGAAAGAAGGGTTCGCAATAGCCCTTGAAGTCCCGTCAGACATATCAATTGGACTTGCCAAAATAAAGATATCAGCTGAATCCTTGACAAGCTATGCAAAAGCCGAAAAAGAGCTGACCCTTGAGGTCCTTGACTGCTATAACATAGCAGCCAGCGCGCCGGTATATGCCGAGACCTGCATAAATGAGGAGACCAGCATAAGGATCAATATCACGAACAGAGGCGTGTCTCCAGGCGTCATAAGCATAAGCACGGATTCACCGGATGTCAATATCATAAATGACCTCTTTTACCTTAAGGAAGGCGAATCGCAGACAGCGGAAATAACAACAACACAAGCAAGCAAAGGCCAAAAGAACATCACCCTAAGCATTGACTATGGCAAAGGCGAGTTGAAGAGAAGCATAACGCTCATAAACAAGGACTGTCATGAATTCTCGACCGACCTAACGGCTCCGGAGTTCATATGCCCATGCCAATCAGGATTTCTTGAAGTGACTGTCAATAATCTTGGGAAATACGCTGACAATTTCACAGTGGAACTCAAAGGCATATCAGACGAGAGCCGCGAAGCGTTCATAGACGCCCAAGCAAAAAAGACCCTCAAGTTCCAGATAAGCATACCATGCGAAAAAGAGGGCACATTCCCGCTTGAAATAAAAACGATCAACTCAAAATACCAGCAAGAGAAAACAATAAGTCTAAGGGCACCAAAAACACAGGAATGCTATAACACCAGCATAGAGCTCTCTCCTTCGAACATCTCACTTCCAAAAGGCAAAGGAGGCCTGTTCAGTGTCAAGATACACAATTTTGGAATGCTGATAACCAGGTACATACTGAAAGCCAGCGGAGCT
>JAIVYC010000052.1:0-5554 GCA_048635645.1 Sulfurovum sp.
TACGAGGTGTTGGACAAAGCGGAAGGCGATTTAGAAAAAGGGATAAGGATATTTGAGGATGAGTTGAATGAATTCAGGAAAATATGTGGTGTTAAAACTATATGTATGCATGGTAATCCGCTAAGCAAATGGGTGAATAAAGATATCTGGAAAAAATACGAATACAAAGATTTCGGCATCATCGGCGAGCCTTATTTGTCAATAGATTATACGAGGGTTCTTTATTTAACGGATACCGGAAGAAAATGGAACTCAAGATTTAGCGTGAAGGATGTCGTGGGTGCGAATAGCCAAAGGAATGAAAAGATGAAGAGCACGGGCAAAAACCTCAGGCCTTGGCACACGCGAATCAAATATATCGCCGGTAATGAGGACAGCGTCAGCTGAAGAGGTGAGAGAAAGGGCCTCAGCAGCCTGGATGAAACTGTCCTCCTGCCGCTCAGTGCCATAGGCATACCCAAGATGAAAATCAGACAGGATAGCAAGCTTCACCATTTCCCCCCTGACAAAGGAGTGTCCATTATCGCTAGCTTAGGCATGGGGATTAGATTGTATGAAGTATTAGATATAGATTTTGGGACGTTCTTTCTTCCAGGACCTATGCTGATCTCTTCCTGTTTTTCTTTGCAGCGGCCTCTAGCACGGGTATCGTCTCCTTGACCTCGTTCAATCTTTTGTTGTATTTGTCCATTCTCAGCTTGTATATGAAGTCAGGGATCTTTCCCTCCTTAAACCGCTCTTTCTGGGCCCGCTTCATCAACTCGACCAGGGAGCTCTCCTCTCTTTTAAGCCGTCTTAACCTGTCCTCTGTTCTCATCTCCTTAATGCGCGCAAAGACCAGCAGCACAGAGACCGCAAGAACAAAGAGAAGTATTAAGATCTCGCGCTTGTTCTTTTCAAGAAAACTCGTTCCTGCTTTTATCGCGATGTTCAATTTTGTCCTTTCTGCCTTCTTGTCCTCTATATCAGAGCTGGCCCTTGACAGGAGTTCCTCAGCCTCTCCATACTGCTCCTTTTCGAAAGCGAGCCTTGCATCAGCAAGAAGACGCTCTGCTTCTGAGGTATCAATGCCCTGCGGCTTATAGTTCTCTATCTTGATCTCCAATGCCCTTATCGAGTCAGATATCGCATAGGCCTGTTGCTTTCTCTCTGCGATATCACTTGCATGTTCGAGGACCCCATCATAGGTGAATCCCTCATAGTTCAAACCCTCCAGCGCGCTTCTTGCCTTGTCTGCCAGCTCGCCAGTGGCATTCTGTTTTATCAGTTCAGCGAAATCAGCCCGCTCAAGAGCATTCCCTGCGGCGATCAAACTATCCTCCACAGAGTTCGTTGAGAAACCTACCTCTTTCATCTCCTGGACATCCTGCTCTGCCTGATGTATGGCATTCAGGGCATCCTCAGAGGTTGCCTGCGCATGAACAGACTGCAGGAACATCAACATCAACCCAATGATCAGTATAGACCTCATTTTTTACCTTTCTTGCCATTACCTTTCTTGTCAGTATCATTTTTACCAGTGTCATTTTCACCGGTATCATTACCCTTTTTACCAATATCTTTTTTACCTGTATCCTTATCTTTCTTGCCATTGCCAGACACCCTGGTTTCCAGAGTTAACTGCTCATCCTCTATTTCAGCTAACCTCTCATTGTATGCCTTTAACTGCTCAGTGTATTCCTTCTTGGTTACCTTGCCTTCCTTGAAATAATCTTTCTGAAGATTCTCCAAAAGCTCAACCACCTCTTTGCGTTCCTCCTCCAGATCTTTTATGATCCTGCCTGATTCAATGAGCCTCACGCGCTTATGCCTTAACTTGGTCCTTATCTTTCTTATCTCTGAAAGCCTTTCATGGTATTGCCCCATGCTCTTTTGGAATGTTGTCCTTCCTGTCGTCTTTTCCTTGAACTGCTTTTTCTGAGCCTCTCTCATGAGCTCCCTTATGGTCTCTTCCTCTTTTCCAAGGCTCTTGATCTTCTGTGATATCGTGAATCTTGCATAGTATTGATAACCCGATGCCCCTCCAAGGGTCAGCAGGAGCGCGAACAGCAGAAGAGCCCACCAGTAGTCCAAGAAGAAAAAGACAAGACTAAACTCTCCACTTTCCAAGGCCAGTGTCAACTCAGCGCTTCTTGCCCTTTGCAGCGCTGTTCCATAATCCTCCCTTTCAAATGCGGCTCTGGCCAAGTTTATGAGCTCCTCTGTCTCAGGAAGGCTCTTTGGAGCGCCAAAAAACGCGTCGGTCACTGAGGTATATGCCCTTACCTTGGTCTGAAGCTTAAGGATAAGATCGTTCGCTTCAAATGCCTTCTCTTTCATTGTTCCTATCTCATCGGAAAGCTCTTTCGCAAGCTCGTAGTCGTTCGCTTCCAATGCCTCTTTGGCCTTTTCAAGAAGTCTTGAGATCCTTGTTAGAGGGAAATCCCTATCACCCATCTCCTTTAGATATTTGATCGCCAGCCCTATGCTCTCACTTGCTTCCTTATCGCTTACTGTATGTATGAATAGAATGACCTCCCTTGTCTCAACAAGGTCCTTGGCCACTCCAGCGCCTCTTATCTTTCCGGTGATAACTACTTTCAGCTCGTGGATCCCTGCCTCCATATACTCAGGAGAGGTAATGACAACATTGAAACGCTTTATCTCATCAAATGCGATCTCATCAAAGATAGCAGGAGAAAAGGCCATGTACTGGGACAAATAGCCGTCTATTTTTATGGAAACATTGTATAGGGTCATCCCCTCAAAGATATTTCTCACTGTTATAGGGAACGAGTCGCTATAGCCGCGCACCAATTCAAAGGTCTCTGAAGAACTTAAGAGCTCCTTACCCTCAAGTATCTTTTCAATGAGAACATCTGTACTAATACCTGAAGGCCCAATTCTCCCTCCATCACCGACTGTTTGCGTGACAGTCTCTGTGATGGTGGCAGGAGTTCCTATCGCCACTGTCTTGGAGTCAGAATCTCCGGAACCCTCTATGGAGTTTGCGAGCGCGCTTATGATGACATTCGTATCAGCTGCCGAAGGGCTCACAGAGACAGTTATCGTGTTGGTGGCAGAAGCGCCTATAGGAAGGATCCCGACAGACCTGTTCAGAGTTCCGGTCTGCAGAGTGAACTCAGGCGGCAATTCCCAGGCCAGCCATGTTCCAGTCGCATCTGTGAGTCCCAAATTTTCCACCTTGGCAGAATAGGCGACCCCAGCACTCCCTTTGGCAACAGATGAAGTAAATGTTGTTATAGTTAGAAGAAGGTAAGGCCCTGGGACGTTCTGTATGTTCACCTGCCCCTGGATCGTGTCAGTGGAAATATTTGTCCCGTTTTCAGATGCTATTACGGTTATATTGTAGCTATACAAGCCAACAGGGAAACCGGTCGTATTCGCATTGATGCCTATCGTTTCAGAACTATTTGTGTAGCTTACTGAAAAGGTCATGGAGTTGTTTCCGGTTCCATTAAATGTGATCCAGCTGACATCCGAACTTATGGTATAGTTCAGATCAAAATCTCCAGTGTTATTCAGGGTCAGGTTTCCCAGATCAAGCTCCCTATCTCCGGTCTGAACTATGGTCTTTACAGAAGGCAGCGTATCTGACAGCTCTGATGTCCTATCAAGGACCACTGAGATATTTGTTTCTGTTGATGTGTTCAGGTTCCCACTACTGTCAAATGCCACTACCCTGAAGGTCCAGTTTCCCTCTGTGTCTGGCGTGAAACTGCCCTTATAGGTGTCCCCTGAAGTGTTGTTCATAGTGACATTGGAAAATAGAGATGTATTAGCCTCCCTGTATTGCAAGATGACCGCAGCCAGAGCGAAATTGTCGGTCACATTCACTGTTATGTTGAGCGTAATATTGGGGTCAATATCGCCTTCCAATGAGGGCGCATAAATTAGGTCTGTAATGCTTGGCGGGGTGGCATCGCTAACAGTGAAACTTATTGATGTTGAATTGACATTCCCTGTCGTGTCCTCTGCATAGAACCTGCATGCAATAGTGCCTGGCGTAAGATTTGCCGCAGGTATCGTGTAATTGACATCCCCTGACGTTCCTGAGAGGGTCATTGTATGGTTCACAAAGGTCCCGGTCGAGTTCTCCTCCACGGTCCCGGAAGACAGTTCCAGATTATCTGTCCAAGAGGAATAGCAGATCACTGAGCCATTGTCCTTTACATTAGAGGGTGTATGGTTAGCTGCGGAAAAATGCGGAGCCGTCGCATCAACAAAGAAATGGATCACATTGTCGCTGGTGTTCCCTGGGTTTCCGCTGGTGTCATTGGCATAAAAAGTGACGTCATGAGCGGACTCGTTCAAGACAGCCACGATATACCAATTGGAGGATGAGATGTTATTCAGGTCCTGCATTGCACCGCTATCAAGAGAATAGCCTGCCCAAGAGCCGGCCTCATCCAGAGTGATATTGAAGAGGATGCCTGTGAAATTATAGCGGGTCCCTGCTATAGGAGAATAGACCGTGATCCTGGGTGCCTGAGTATCCTGAGCAGTCAAGGTAACCGTGAATTCAATGCTATTGCTTCCATTGTTGCTGTGGATGTCCTGCGTGGTAAGGTTCAGTGTATGGTGCCCCTCTGGAATGTTGTGAATGGTCGTTGTCCATTGGGTTTCGGAAATATTAGCCAGACTTCCATTGGTCATTGCATCCAGGGAGTAATTGACAAAAAGAACAGGCTCGCTGGTGGTCACGCTAACTGTAACAAAATCCTGCCTGTATGTCAGATCTTGCGGGCTGTTTATTATCATCTGCGGTGAGATGATATCCTGGACCGAGAAAGACACAGAGGTTGAATTGGTATTGCCGGCTAGATCAGTAGCATAGAATAGACATGTATAGGAACCGACCTCAGACAGATCAGCCCCAGGAATAGTGTAATTCGCATTGCCACTTGCCCCAGAGAAGGAGATAGTGTGATTAACAAATGAACCTGATGAATTATCCGCTATCTTAACAGAAGCAATGTTAAATGTGTCAGCCCAATCAACACTGCAGACCACATCTTGAGATTCATTGGCCGGATCTGGGCTAGCCTGCGCACCACTATAGGTTGGTGCCTGCATATCAATATAGAAAGCGACCGAAGCATTGCCCTGATTATTTGCTGAGTCATTAGCAAAGAAAGTCAAATTATTCTGCGCCCCATCAACCAAACCACTAACATTCAAAAACCAAACACTAGAAGACAAAGAAGACAAATTCAAGACAGACCCACTGTTCAGAGAAAGACCAACCCAAACACCAGGCTCACTCAAAGTCACATTACCCCACACCCAACCACTAGCGTAATAATTGGAATCCACAGGAGAATCAACCGTAACCACAGGAGCCAACACATCCATCCCGATCGTAAAACTCACATTAGAAACATTAACATTCCCAGCACCATCAATCGCGGAGAAAACGATAACATACCCACCATTCGAAATACCAGACACAGTCTCCTTCCACAAAGTCGAAGAGTAACTGGTCAAATTGCCAAACCCAACACCAGCGATCGAATAATTAGCATAAACACAATCAGCACTCACAGTCACACTC
>JAIVYC010000053.1:0-5511 GCA_048635645.1 Sulfurovum sp.
CATCCCGCCCGAATAGGTGTTGACAAGATCGTGTTCCCTGCCTTTCAGACCGATCAACTTCAGCAGCTCAATGATATTTCTGTCAGTTTCCTTGCTGTCCACATGATATACTCGTGCCTGGAATTTCATATTCTCAAAAGCGCTCAGCCTTCCCTCAAGCGCGGCCTCCTGCTCTATCATGCCAAGACTCTCCCTTACCTGCATAGGCTCCTTGATAATATCAAAACCATTGACCCGTGCAGTGCCAGAGGTCGGGGTCAATAATGTGACAAGCATGCGGATCGTTGTTGTCTTCCCAGCCCCATTAGGACCGAGCAATCCGAATATTTCCCCTTTCTCAATGGATAAAGATATGTTGTCCACTGCAAGGAGCCCATTGAAGCGTTTTGTAAGCCCAAGAATTTCCACAGAGCCCATGTATTAGATAACTCTCCTTTCCTATAAATAAGTTAGAAAGATTTAAACAATACCTTTTGTTATTCCTTTTGATGAAACGAAGGATATTCAAGATACTGTTCATCTCGGTCTTTGCCACGATGCTTGGCTTTGGCATAGTTGAGCCATTGCTGCCGATATATGCTGAGAGCATGGGGGCAAGCGGGCTATGGATAGGTGCTATCTTCTCTGCGTTCATGTTCTCAAGAGCCATATTCTCCTTGATAATAGGCAAGATGTCTGACAGGTCAGGCAGGAGGAAGTTCATACTTGCAGGGCTTTTCACCTATGCCCTTTTATCAATAGCTTACATTCTAGCGCGGAACTCAATAGAACTGACACTTGCACGGTTCCTCCAGGGTCTCACAAGCGCGCTCGTAGTGCCGGTCGCAATGGCATATATAGGGGACATAGCCCCGCGTGGAGAGGAGGGACGGTACTTTGGCCTCTTTACTCTTGCACTTTTCCTTGGCATGGCAGCAGGTCCTTTGATGGGAGGGACCGTAGCGTATTACTTTAGCATCGAGCATGCCTTTATTTTAATGGGGGTCATCAGCCTTTTCGCTTTCGTGCTGGCGTTCAACGTGCTTCCTGAGATAAGGAATCCTAGAGCGAGGAAGCAGCAGACCGCGTATAAGGACATACTAAAGGATAGGACGGTGAAAGCGCTCCTGATATTTCGTGCTGCCAATGCGGTCGGAGTCTCAGGCTTGATGGCATTTTTTCCTCTGTTCGCTGCCAGCCTTGGAATAGATACTATGCGCATAGGGATTCTTGTCAGCGCAAACCTTCTCACACTCGCCATCCTGCAGCCCTACTTTGGCAGGACCGCTGACAAACATGACAAGAGCTTCATGGTAACAGCAGGCACCGTAATTTTCTCGATCTCTCTGATACTCATGGGCTTTGCAACAAGCTTTGCCTGGCTTTTCCTGATAAACATCATGATGGGCATAGGTGGCGCGATATCAATACCTGCTGCAACGGTCATGATGGCAAAGGCAGGCAAAAAAATGGGCATGGGGTCAGTACTTGCAGTTTTCAGCACTGCGATGAGCATAGGCCACACGATAGGCCCTCTTTTTGCAGGACTCCTATATGGGATGTTCTTCGTAGGGCGTATATTCCTACTTCTTGGCGTGCTGAACCTTCTTGCGAGCGCGATCTTTTACGTCAAAATAAAGAAGCTTGAGCTTCGCTAGTTTTATGTCAACTGCCAGCCAATAAATTGGTTGGTTTTCCTGGCAAAACAAAAACATATAAGTCCTTGGAGCAACTATATGCTGTAACTCAGTTATATTGTAGGGAGTGGATGATGAAACGAATATACTTTGATAATGCTGCGACGACCCGTACAGATCCAGAAGTGCTAAAGGCCATGACATCCTATTTTACCAAGTACTATGGCAATGCATCAAGTCTGCACTCGTTTGGCCAGGAAGCCAAGGAAGCGCTTGAAGACTCGAGAGGCAAGATAGCTGGTCTGATACGTGCCAGCGAAGGCGAGATATATTTTACCTCAGGCGGGACAGAGTCGGACAACCTCGCGGTAAAGGGCATAGCGTTCGCGAACAGGGCAAATGGAAAGCACATAATCACATCAAAGATAGAGCACCACGCGGTCCTTCATACCTGCCAGTACCTTGAGAAACAAGGATTTGAGGTGACATACCTGCCGGTCGACAGGCATGGGCTTGTGAGTCTGGAGGGTCTTGAGGATGCCGTAAGGGAGGATACCATACTCATTTCCATAATGCATGCGAGCAACGAGATCGGCACGATAGAACCGGTGAAAGAGATAGGAAGGATCGCGAGGGAGAAGGGCATCCTATTTCATACAGACGCTGTGCAGACCTTTGGCAAGATACCAGTGGACGTGAAGGACATGAACATAGATATCCTTTCGGCCTCTTCACATAAGCTCCACGGTCCGAAGGGCGTTGGTATGATCTACATAAAAGACGGCACCAGGATAGAAAGGCAAATGCATGGCGGCGGTCATGAGAAAGGCATGCGCTCTGGAACTGAGAACATCTCAGGGATCATAGGCTTTGCAAAGGCATGCGAGATAGCCAATGTCCGGATGAAAGAGGATGCTGAAAGGGTTTCAGAGATGAGAGACAAGATCATCAAGGAACTCCTGAAGATAGATGATTCCTTTCTCAATGGGCACCCGACACTAAGGCTTCCTGGGAATGCAAATTTTGGGTTTAGATATATCGAAGGGGAATCACTTGTCTTGCGGTTGGATGACAAGGGGATCGCAGCATCAACTGGTTCTGCATGCTCTTCAAAGTCCCTTGAGCCAAGTCACGTGCTTCTTGCAATAGGGCTTAAGCCTGAGGAAGCCCATGGCTCACTGAGGATAACTCTTGAGAGAGACAATACCAGAGAAGAGATAAGGTATCTACTATCCGAGGTGCCTAATGTGGTGGAAGACCTTAGGAAAATATCCCCTTTCAAAAAAAAGGAGTAAGAATGTATTCAAAGAAAGTAATGGAACTCTTCAGAAACCCTCATAACATGGGTAAGATGGAGAACCCGGATGGAATTGGCAAGGTAGGGAATCCTGTATGCGGGGATGTGATGTATATATACTTAAGGGTGAGGGATGGGAAGATAGCAGACATCAAATTTGAAACCTTCGGCTGCGCGGCTGCAATAGCGACAAGCAGTATGATAACAGACCTTGCGAAGGGAAAGACGCTTGAAGAGGCTCTTAATATAACGCGCAATGATGTTGCAGATGCTTTGGAAGGCCTTCCTCCAGTAAAGATGCACTGTTCGAACCTTGCATCAGACGGGCTTAAAGCAGCCATCGAAGACTACAGATCAAAGCAGAAAAAAGACTGAATAGTCACATGTTCTTGTTTTGCGCTGATCAATCCTGCATTTATATGTTTTTTTGATGTTTGGCGCCTTAGAAGTACTTTTTGTTCCTGTTCCTGTCTTTCAGCTCGGCCACTTTTCCTTTGTTCCATCCAGCGACCTTTGAGAAAAATCCGGTCACCCTTGTTATGTGCTCCACGTTCTCAGAGCCGCAGTGTATACATCTTCCTTTCATCTCATCCATACTATTTTCTTTCCTCTCATCCATCCTATTCCCTCCAATGAAGCCCTCTGGCAGTCTTACCGCAGGCAAGGCAGCTTGTAAATTCAGGGCTGAACGCGATCTGGTCATTTGTCGTGTTTTTGAATGTCTTTAACACGAAGCTTGAAAGTGACGCCGGGTCAGGCCTTGCTTCGCCAAGCCATACATGCGTGAGCGAGCCGGCTTCTATCAAAGGATGGAACATCCCCTCTTTCTTAACCCTTTCGATAGGGCTCACATCAGCCCCGACATTCAGGTAAGTTGAGTTAGTGTAATAGGACTCGCTAGTATTGTCCCCTTTCACGACCTTAAGAGCCTGCTCCCTGTAATGTCCAAGGTCGAGCTTTGCAAGCCGGTATCCTGTGGACTCGGCAGGGGTCTGCTCAAGAACATACTGCACGCCATGCTCAGCACTCAGCTCTTTTGTGCGCTTGTTCATGAAGGCAATGGCCTTCAGGCCGAACTTGAAGGCATCCATGGACTCATGTAGTTCTTCCCCTGTATGATACTGCACCATCTCATTTAGCCCGAGCATGCCGAACAACATCGTGATCCGGTGCAGCCGGTAGTAGGGCTCGCCGTCAAGCTCCATCGCAAGGAGGTTAAGAGGGCCGTGTTGGCCCATTGAAAGCAGGCCTTTTATGAATGTTGTCTTTTGCTGATGGGCCTTTGCCATTAGTGCCATGCGCTCGTTCATTATCTCAAAGAGTTTTGTGTCATCCCCTTTTGCTTCATAAGCCAATCTTGGAAGGTTGATGGTCACATTCTGTATCGCTGAATATCTCATCTTCCAGGGGGTCTTGGCGTCATCAAGGTCTGACTTTTCAAGTTTGAAGGTCAGCCTGCAGCATTCAGATATCTTGGCAGTGTCGCCACGATCAAAGACATAGTAGGGGTTTCCCTTCTCGGAAGAGACCTCAGCTACAAGGTCCAGGAATTCTTCATGCCCTTCTGTTTTGAGGAGTCTTTCGGTTATGTGCATCTGGGGCTTTGGGAAAAAGAAGGGCCTTCCCTGCCCGTCACCTTTTAGATAGACCCTGAATAGTGCCTGCGCGAACCTCTGCGCTTCAGGAAGATAATCCTCATAATTGTTTCCTGTGAACTTTCCTCCAGGACCTATCGCAGGAACGCCAATGAAATGCTTTGGGATCTCCCAGTAGAGGTTCAGGTCGCTGAAGATAGACTGCCCGCCGCGAGCCACAGCCTGCTGCGCGAACTCAAAGATAAGGACCTGGGCAAGCTGCTCAAGCTCCTTGTCATTCAAACCCGTGAGATAAGGGGCTATAAAGAGGTTCACAGCATCCCAGCCTATCGCGCCGGCGAACGTTCCCTGCAGCGCTGCAGAGAACTTGATGATCTGACCTATCAATACCTCTGGATGCTTTGCAGGTTTTGCTATGGAAAGCGCGCTTGGAAGGTTCAATCCGAACTTCTTTATGTACTCAATGGAATTCCCAGAGCAGTACGGTCTGTCAATAAAGCCAAGGTCATGCAAGTGTATGTTCCCTACTTCATGAGCCTCTGCGATGTCAGGAGTGAAAACCTTCAAAAGGGCATACTGTTTCTTCACGGTCTCTGCAATTGAAAGATTCGTTGCTTCTGGACCGTGCGGAACATTGGCGTTCTCCTTATTCCTCTGCGTTATGGTCTGCTCGACATCATACATAGGGGAGCCGAGCCTTGTATGCTGCTTGCGCTCCTCTTCAAGTCCGTGCTCAATGAGCTTCTCGTTCACGACCTCTCTGATCAAGGGAGCAGTGATGAACTTGACCTTGGAGTCCTTTATTGTCTGCTCAGCGTCCAGACTTATCTGTTCTGCAAGTTCTTTTGAGATGTTTGTCTCCCTCAGAAGCGCGGAAACTATGCGCTTTCTGTTCCATTCTATGATGTCCCCTCGGGATATCTTAACGAACAATGATATATCTGTCGCATCCTTTTTCATAGTTTGAATCCTGCGACAGATATATCATTGTTCGTTAAGATAT
>JAIVYC010000054.1:0-5491 GCA_048635645.1 Sulfurovum sp.
TCTGCAGTGGACCTTCTTCATTCAAAAGCCAGTGAGGACCTTGAGGACGCTGAAATAGCGGCTGTGCAAGAACTTGTCGATGTAAATGTATTTGGAGCCGGAAGATCCTCGCGGCTTTTCAGCACAATAAGCGCGGTGTCGGCCATAAGCAAGGTACTTGCTCCGGCATTGCTTTCTTTTGCACTGATACTTTCAGTGTTCACCTATTTCTTTTCAAGAGGATTGATATGACCTCCCTGGTGGCTTTCAGAGCACCATATCCGAGAGTGATACAACATATATGCGCGATAAGGTCTCCAGCCTACTTCTATTTTGTAGATACCCGTGACATAGGGGACTGGGATTTCTACGTCTTTTTCAGGCGTTTGAAAAGAGGGGAGAATTTCCTCCTAACTCTCTCAGAAAGAAAGCAAGGGAAAATAAAGATAGGGTTTGGCACCGATTTCTATGATGCGATACTTGCAGAGATCATAAGAGAGGATGCAGATGCCCTTGTAATCCCCTCAGAGGAAAGAACTATAATACGCGAGAGAATATGCAAAGTGAGATACATATGAGAGCGTTGGTCCCCCTGCTCCCTGGCGCACTGATGGCGGAAAAAGCCATGGCCAAAGCAGAGAAGATCGCGAATGAGATAATCATTGCCTATGTCTTTCCGGCAGAGAGTCTTTCCTATATGTCAGGAACAAAAGCTGTATACTACGTGAGAGCCGGCACGTATGCAATGGAGCATCTCAAAAGAAACTCAACAAAGAGAACAAAAACAGTGTTTCTTTATGGGGAGGCAGTGATCGAGATCATGAGACTTGCTGAAAAAGAAGGCGTGGACGTGATAATCGCGCAATCCTGGCATGGATCAGAAAGGAGGACCTTCCAGGCGCTCAATGACCAGCAGGTTCCATTGATCACGATATTTGAAGAGCAACCGATCGACCCGGCGCCTTTAAGGCGGCAGATGGCAGGTGGATCAGTGGATATGCCCTCTAGCCAGAAAGAGATAGAGGAAAGGCTCATTGAATTGCGTAAGGCACGCGGAGCTCCAAAGCCGCGATATGCATATGAGCCAGAGGACTGGGTCAGATCCCTTAGGCATGGAAAAGCCTTGAGCATCTACTTCAGGTTGGGCTTCATAAACGAATCCGACTATTTTGAGAAACTGCTCGAGGATTATTCGAGGAACAAGCTGACCAAGGAATTTTTCGATGAACGCATGAAGAAGATCCTGAAAATGTATTTCATACTGCTGAAATACAAGGATGTCCAGCCGCTCAAGGAGGAATGGTGGGCTGAAAGGAATTCATTTGAAAAGGAAAAGATACAGGCGCAATGCGTTAGAGATGCGGTGGAAAAGCTTGAGGCAGAAGGCTACCTTGAGAATTCAGGGAGGGTTCTTCTATCCTCATACCTTGGTCATCACCTGAGGATGAAAAGCCAGGCAATACTCGCCTATTTTGAACAGAATCTTTTAGACTATGAGGAAAGGATCAGCAAGTATAATCTCTTTGATGTGCTAGGACTTTTAGGGCATGCCTATGTGGTAAGCAAAAGATACGCGAGAGAGCATGGGTTTTGCAGGAACTGCGACCTTACCATAGGCCATTGCACTCTAAAGAAGGGATATGCAAGCTGGATGTCAGCAGAGGAAAAGCATAAAACATCCCCTGAATTAAGCAGTTTTAGCAGTGAACATGAACAGTAAAGCATTTGACCCAAAAGTACTTGCAGTTCCCCTGGTTCTTGCGTTAGTGCTGTTCTTCTATTTCGTGCCAGGCTATCAACAGATAGAAACAAAGACAAGATACTCGGACTTTCAAGGGTTTGCCCCGGAAAGCCATTCCATAGACAATGGAACTCTTGACATGGTCATGAAGAACTCGTTCAATCAACCCGTTCAGATAAACAGCATAAGCTCGGAAGAAGAGTGCGTCTATACAGAAGAGATAATAGAACCCTCAGGAACCCTGCATGTCATATGCGGCAATTTTAATGGCGAGTTGTCCCTTTCCTCCACTGTGGGAGGCATGGGCATAGCAGTTTCTGGCAGGATACCCGAATGACATAATATTGAACGCGTTTAATCTCTCTTTTCCTTCCTTTCTCTTTTTTTCTTCTCATATCTCACAAAGATCTCTTTTTTCTCCTCATATCTTATAAACCTTTCAATAATGGCCTGAGAAAGCGCGAGAGATACAGGACCCAGAATAAAACCCTTGGCACCCCAAAGAAGACTCCCTCCTATCACTCCGAGTATCACTATGAGCGGGTGGATCTGCGTGCCAAGACCTGAAAGCTTTGGTTTTATAAAGAAGTCAGGGATTATGTTCAGGAAGATAACACCAAATGACAGCACTATCAGTGCATTGGTCACAGATGCAGGGCCTGTCTGGTTCAAGAGTATCCAGACAGATATTGGCACGAACACAGTATAAGCCCCAACTATAGGCAGAAGAGCCAGGATCGCAGTGAGGATCCCAAGGAAGACCGCGTAAGCAAAGGATTTCAGTGTGAATATCCCAAGAAGACTCAAGGTCCAGAACCCGATGGTCGCTATGATCCCTACTGCAATAGATGTCAGGAAGAACCCGATGAAAAGGCTGCGGCTTATCTTACACGCCTCTTCGAAAAGGTTCGTGAGGAACCTCTCTTTTTTAGGGATATATCCTCTGATCTTTTTCACAATGGCAACCCCGTCATTTATGAAGTAGAATGTCGTGATCAGGTAGATAGGGATCGCGATCAGGAGATTTCCAGCGATACTTGCAACGGCAGAGCTTGATTTTGTAAGAAGTGCGGCCATTGTATCCCGTATCTTTTCGGATATGGTATCACTGAACGCTTCAAGACCAATATAATCAAGGGTCGCTTTCACCTTGCTTGAGAACTCAGGAGAGAAATACAGGATGTCCAGAAATACCTGGGTGCCTGCCGGGTTTGAGATTATATTTATCGTTTGCAGTGTAACAAAGACGAACGGCAGAATTATCAGTATAAATGAAAGAGTTGCAGCGAACGAGTGCCTTGCAAGGACCCACCTGAATTTTTTGGGTGCCTTTTTCCCGTACTCATGGATCTTTTCAGTCAGTGGAGATGCAAGATAAGCGGTCAAAAGAGCAAGCAGGAGGACATCAATGAACGAATAGAGCAGGATTCCGCTGAGCACGAATATCGAGAGTATGACTGCAAAAAGCACTCCACTCCATATAGTCTGGCTGGCCATAAACAAGGTTTATTCAAGAGTGAGTTTAAATATGTTTCTCACAATCTATTTCCCATGCTCTTTTTTGATGGTCTCCTTGGAAAAAAGAAGGGTAAGAAAGAGGTGGCCCTTTTCATAGACGCGCCGAACATGATCCGCAAGGAGTTCAATATCGACCTCAACAAGCTGAGGTTAAAGGCCCAGGAAAGAGGGAATCTGAAGATCGCGAAGGCCTTTCTAAACCAATACGCAAGCGGCAAGCTCATAGAAGCGGTAGCAAACCAGGGATTTGAGCCTGTGGTGAGCATCTCAGAGGATGTTGACCTTGACATGGCAGTTGAAGCGATGGAGGCCCTCCATAACAAGGATATTGACACGCTCATCTTTGTGACAAGGGATTCAGACTATCTGCCGGTAATCCGCAAGGCAAGAGAATATGGAAAAACGATAGGGGTCTTTGCAGTCGAGCCTGGCTTTTCCATAGCCCTCAGGAACTCAGCAGACTTTGTCGAGTTTCTGGATGCCAAGGGTAGTCCAGGCTTAAGCGGGCCTTCAGGTGAGCTTTAAATAGAAGAAGGAGTTTATTGATATTTCATGAAGCCAAGATTGAATGTAAAAATGCAGCTCAAACGAGTGGATAATGAGTTCTTCGCCTTCTCAAAGAAGGACAAGCAGGCATACACGCTTGACCCGCTTGCCTTTTATATCGCAACCCTTTGCGACGGCAAGAGAAGCACAGAGGAGATATCTGACCGAATAGAATCAGTTCTTAAGCAGAACGGATTTGAACTTCCTTTCGCAGAGGATACGATCCTTGAAGAGATAGAAAAGATAGTGAACCTCTTATCCACAAAGGGCGTGCTTCTAGTTTCCTCGAAATAAGTGAACGCAAAAACGTTCACATGCCTGAGAGAAAACCCACCAATTTCTCCCCCCATACAGTGAAGAGCACATAGTTCCAGACCATATGCCCTGCCATGAACTTCAAACTGCCCAGAACGCTGTGCCCTGTAACTGAATAGATACCAAGGCACAAGAGATCATACAAGAGGACAAGCAAGATGCCATATAGAGGTATGCTTGAGGGGCTGGCAACTGACGCCAGCAATGTAACGATGATGATGCAAAAAAGTCCTGCAAGCGTGTCTTGCGGAGGCTCCCTGACAAGCATCCCTGCCAATATGATATAACCTGCCCCTACCACGACGCCGATGAACCCAAGGGAAAAAGAAGTGCATATAGCAAAAAATACCCCGAGCTCGAACCCGAAAGACTCTCTTGAAAATCTCTCAGGGTACCTGCTGAGCACTCCAATCAGGATAAGAGCAAGAGCAATGGCAAGCACAAGCGTGCGCTTCCAAAAGAAGAAGACGATCATTCCACTGAGAAGGCTCAGCAGAATGGCGGCAGATGCGGCAAGAGCAAGATTTCTGTCAATGCTCATACGCCGAGAAGCTCCCTGGCAGACTCTTTACGCTTGAATTCCCTAAAAACCCGTGCGTATTCCTCTCTTACATCTGACAGGTTGCTGTTCAGCATTCTCTCCTGTTTTGCGATCACTTCCTTAAGATTGGATATTCTATCCTGAGTGATTTTCCAATAGACCAGGAGAAACGCACCAACCAAAAAGCTTATTACAAGCAATGCATACATACGCATGTATTGTTCTTTAAAATTTAAAAAGTCTTTGGTATGGAACGGTTGGTTGCGCTCGTTGCAGGGATTGCAGGCATTATGGCCTTTTTTTCTACCATATGGGCTATATCAATTGAAAGACAGCTCGGCCTTGCAAGAAAAAAAGAGAAGGCGAACAGGGAAAAGATCCTTGAAATGGAGGCAAAGAGCACCCTCGTGGAACTCAAGCTTTCAGAATATAAGGAGCGCCTGTCCTATTTTGAAGAAAAGGAATTCAAAGACCAGAGAGAGAAGATCCTGTCGGTGATAAGCAAGGCAAGGAAGACAATAAAGCTTTGCATACCCGAGATAAGCGGGAACATAGAAAAGGCCATAAAAAAGGCAAAAGCAGACGCAAGGCTCATAGTATCAGAGCCACACCCCCAGATGAAAAAGGCAGAGATCCGGATATCCCGCTCAATAGACCTGACACTTGTGATAATAGATGATTCACAGGCCTATGTCCTAGAGAACAACGAGCTCTCAAAGCTTTCAAAGAAGAAGACAGACAGAGCAATGGAAGGCTTTGACCTCCTGTGGGAAAGGGCTTTGGAGTGAAACTGTCCTTCAATCCCAAGCTGTGCAATTCCTGCGGGAAATGCCAAGAGGCATGCGACAAGG
>JAIVYC010000055.1:0-5420 GCA_048635645.1 Sulfurovum sp.
TCCCTTACGCCCTGGCCCAGAACGCCCACGTGCGTATACGAGTTTACGACGTATCGGGGCGGATGGTGCGGACGCTGGATCTGGGTCCTCAAAAAGCAGGGCTGTATATAGGTCAGGGACGTGCGGCGTACTGGGATGGGAAGGACACCGCCGGTCAGTCTGTAGCCAGCGGCGTGTATTTCTCTACATGGCCTAGGGCTCTCACTTTCCAGCTCTTGTCGCTCCACCTGAAGTTCTTTCTTCTTTTCTCCAGTTTTCTTCCTGCTAATCTTCCGTTTGATTTTCTTGCCATGTTCAACTACCTTTTTTGGATTGGTTCATTTTGCTAACGCAGTTCTTATATTTAACGCTTTATCTTATCATTACGTCTTTTATTCCATAATGCCTGTCGACAAGGGTTTTCACTCTCTGTATGTTCTCTCCTTTCTTTCCTATGGCCTTCCCTTTGGCGTGCTGGTCAAGGAACACGTGCGCGACCTGCTCACTGCCCTTATTGGATATCTCTATTTTTTTTATCTCTATCGGGCTGAATATCTTCTTTATAAAGTCTTCAGGGTTCACAGAGTACTCGAACAGCTTCACGTTCTTTCCAAGCGCCTGCTGCACTTCCTTGACGTTCATACCATTCTTTCCTATTGCAAGTCCCATCTGGCCTGCTATTACCACAAAGATTATCTGGTTGTCCTCTACTATGCAATCCTTGACCTTTGCACCTGTTATTCCTTCGAACACTGCTATGCATTTTATCGCGTTCGTATCCAGTTTGATGCTCATTGCCTTTTCCCCTTTATCTCATTCAGAAGGTCCGAATTGCCTGCATCCTCTATGAGCATTGCCATCACTGAGTGCGGTTTCTTGCATAACCCGCCGAGTTCTATGCTGGTACCCTCGAACACATATATTGGCACATTAGCAAGCTTTGAGTAGGATTCTATCACCTGCTTCTGCGCGTTCACGCAGTTTCCTGCCAATATCACAAGTTTGCCATTTCCTTTCTTGATCTCTCTCAGCGTGCTTGCTGACCCTCTCTTGCCCTTCCCGGTCTGTATTGCTGACCTTACTTGTTTCTCCAAGCTCATTGTTCTCCCTTCATCGCTAGTTTTGGCAGCCCTGTACCAACTCTGACAGGCTGACCTATTATTATATTCTCAACGACCCCATCAAGAATGTCCTGCTCGCCGGTCATGCTTGCCTGCAGGAGATGCTTGACAGTTTCTTCGAAGCTTGCTCTTGCGAACACCGAGCCTTTCCTGCCGGATACTCCATGCCTTCCTATCGATCTTATTGTTCCATCGCAGCACATGATATCAGCGACAAGCATCACGTGTCTTATGTCAACTGTAAGTCCTGCTTCTTTCATTGTATCCAGAACCTCATGTATGATCGCGCTTCTTGCAGCTTCTATCCCTAATATCTTGTTGATCTGGTGCAGGTCATTCGATGTCGTCTTTGCTATATCCACTTCAGGAACTGCGAACACATCTTTCAGGTTCGATCCTCTGGTATATATCACGTAGGATTCGCCTTCCTTTTGTATCGTGGCATAGCTGAGGTTTTGCACTCCTGCTATATGGGCTTTCAACACGATGTCTTTTGCTTTTTGCAGGCCGGCTACGGTGCTTATTCTTGGATAGGCCTCTACCTTCCCATTCTTTACTTCGGCTCTGTGCCTTGTGGATTTCTTGAGCCTTTTTGCGATGCCTTCAAGATCGATGTCCATTTCAGCAAGTTTCTTTGGATCGAACTCTATGATCAATTTCGATCTTGCCATGTCCACTTCCACTGATTCTGCAAGCCGTCTTGTTTTTGTTTCCACGAGTTTCAGCGCTATCTTCTTTGCAGCTTCTTCATCTGTTGCATACTCTTCTTTCAGGACGATGCGCATCTGTGGGGTTGATGGGGTTGATCTGGCGTCAAATATCTCTATTAGCCTGGGGAGTCCTCTTGTGACCTGCATGGCCACACCGGCGTAGTGCTTTGTTCTCATCATCATCTGTGTGCCTGGCTCTCCTATGCTTTGCGCGGCTATCACGCCAACGGCCTCGCCGATCGGAACCTGGCTTTCATTATAGGCATCAGCTACCTGCTGGAGCTTTGCTCCTATTTGTTCGCGTGTGAGCCCGTGTTCCTCTATATAGGATTCTATCCTTTCAACTATTGCCGGCGGCAGTTCTATCTCTTTTTCGGCCATTAGCTCTTTGATCATTTAGACGCCTCCAGTATCCTTTCCAGGTCGAACTTGCCGAAGTTCGTCTTTGACGGGTCAATGCCATCCTCTCCGAACTTGAATTGTATTATGGTCTTTGTATTGTCTCTTACTGTACCGTCATTCTCGACCTTTATATCCTGACCTGCGTTTATGAGCCTTCTCTGGAGATATCCTGACTTTGGTGTTCTCATGGCGGTATCTGTGAGGGATTCCCTGCCTCCCATTGCGTGGAAGAAGAATTCTATCGGGTCAAGGCCTCTCTTATAGCTTGAGCCTATGAACCCATGGGACTTTGCTCCAAGATCTTCCGGACCAAAATGTGGAAGGGTTCTATGTTTGTATCCTCTTGATATCCTTTTGCCTCTTACTGCTTGCTGGCCGAGACATGCGCTCATCTGGGTGATGTTAAGTATGTTTCCTCTGGCACCTGTCCTTGCCATTACCATTATCTGGTTCTGCTCGTCAAGGTTCTTCTCTGCTATTCTTCCTGTCCGGTCTCTCCCCCTGTTCACTGTGGTCATTATTTTCTCTTCAAGGGTCTCTTTTATCGTTCTTCCCGGAAGGGGTTCAAGCTTCTTGCGCTGGTATGACGCTACAAGCTCGTCAACCCTGTGATTTATCTTTTGTATTGTCTCCTCTATTTCTTTCAGTGCTGAGGTGCTTAAATCCTCTTCATTGAGCCCTGTGGTGACTCCTGTGTACATTGCCGCGCTTATTGAAAGTTTTGTCACCGAGTCCAGGAAATTGGATGCCGCTTCAGGTCCGAACTCTGAGAATATTGTCTGCAGCAGCACACCTGAAAAGGCCCCTATTGATTTGTCATCTATGGCTCCTGTGAGGAGTCTTCCATCTTCTATGGTCACATAGGAATCATACTTGCAGTGCTCTTTCTCGCATTCGTCACAGTGCCTGCAGGACCTTGAGTTATAGCTTAGGTTCAGGCCTTTTGGCAGCAGCATGGAAAATATCTCTTTGCCCGTGAGTTTTTCCGTTTCAGCGAGTTTAATTGGATGAGTGTCCACACTTGTTGATGCAAGAAGCTGCATTGCGTCTTCCTTTGAGAATTCTGTTCCATGCCTTGTCAGCATGTATATCCCTGTGATATGGTCGTGTATGCATCCTATTATCGGTCCTCCGAACCTTGGTGATCTTATCTGCAGCGGCACCTGCATCAGGAGGGTTGCTTCTGCGCGTGCTTCAAGGGACTGTATCGCATGAAGGTTCATCTCATCCCCGTCAAAGTCCGCGTTGTATGGCGGGCACACGCAGAGGTTGAGCCTGAAGGTCTTTCCTGGCAGTACCTTTACATGATGCGCCATTATTGACGGTTTGTGCAGGGATGGTTGCCTGTTAAAGAGGACAAGGTCTCCGTCTATAAGATGTCTTTCAACTGTCCAGCCGACCTCAAGTTCTGCTGCACTGTCTTCCTTGTTGTCTTCAAGTACTCTTTTCTTGCGCCCGTCGTCCTTTATTATATAGTTCACTCCAGGGTATGCCTCGCCGTTCAGTATCAGTTTCTTCAGGAATTCCTTGTTCAGCTCATTGACCTTTTCTGGTATTGTAAGCTCTCTTGCTATCTCTACAGGTATCCCCACTTCGTCTATGCGGATGTTAGCGTCTGGGGATATCACTGTCCTTGCTGAGAAATTGACCCTTTTGCCTGCAAGCGAGTGCCTGAACCTTCCTTCTTTGCCTTTGAGCCTCTGGGCTATTGTCTTGAGCGGCCTGCCGGACCTGTGTCTTGCAGGGGGTATTCCTGCGACAGTATTGTCCAGATAGGTCGTGACATGGTATTGCACGAGTTCCCATTGGTCTTCTATGATAAGCTGCGGGGCTCCTGCATCTATGTTCTCTGCAAGCCTCTGGTTCAGACGCAGGATGTCAACAAGCTTGTGTGTCAGGTCGTCTTCCGAGCGTTCTCCTGTCTCAAGTGTGATCGACGGTCTTGTGGTGACCGGCGGGACAGGCAGGATGGAGAGTATCATCCATTCAGGTCTCGTGACCTTTGGGTTCATTCCAAGCAGTTCGGCATCATCATCTGTTATCATTAGGAAGCGTTCTCTTATATCGACAGTGGTGATCCTTGATTTGTCTTCAAGAAAGGTCGTTGGCTTCTCATATTTTATCTCAAGTTTCTTTGCTCCGCAATGCGGGCACTTCTTGGCGGTCCTTGCTGTCTTTATCACCGCATCTACCACTTCTTTTTTGTCTTCTGTAGAATCATATGCTTCTTTGAACTCAGAAAGGTCATTATCTGATATCAGGATCCTTGAGCATTTCGTGCAGATCGCACGGAGGAATGCATACATGTATTTCACGTATCCAACATGTACCACCGGCCTTGCAAGGTCTATGTGCCCAAAGTGCCCTGGGCAGTCGCTCATCTTGTTCCTGCACGTTCTGCACCTGAGTCCTGGGTCTATGACCCCAAGCCTTGGGTCCATAAGGCCTCCCTTTATCGGGTAGCCATCCGTGTCATGTGTATCTGGTGTGACTATCTTTGCAATGCTCATTTTTTTTATTTGTTCTGGTGATAAAAGCCCGAATTCTACCCTGCTTATCATTTCAATCCTCCACCACAAGACGCGGGTATATGCACATGGATTTTAGCTCATCCAAAAGCAGTTTGAAAGCGTAGGAGATCTCAACTATGCGTATGTCTGCGTCATCTCCGCATAATGGACAGTATTTGATATCCTTGTATTTGTCGTGTATGGCTGTCATTCCGCATTCTACGCAGATCGGAACTTCTGTCTTGTCTGATTCATCAAGCAGCCTTTCCTTGAGAAGAAGCGCTGTTCCGTAGGCAACAAGGCAGTCCTTCTCCATTTCTCCAAGCCTGAGCCCCCCTTCCCTTGATTTTCCCTCTGTTGGCTGCCTTGTAAGTATCTGGACCGGGCCGCGGCTTCTTGCGTGGAGCTTGCCAGACACCATGTGGTGCAATTTCTGGTAATAGATTGTGCCGATGAAAATCTCTGTCTCTATCATCTTGCCAGTCAATCCGTCATACATTACTTCCTTGCAATTATGCTTAAAGCCATTAGCAAGCAATGCCTTCCTCAATTTCTCCTCTGGCTCTCCGCTAAATGACGTCGCATCAATTGTTCTTCCTTCAAGTGAGCCTACCTTGCCCCCTATCATCTCAAGAACATGCGCGATAGTCATTCGGGATGGAATCGCATGCGGATTAATAATCAGATCTGGTGAGATG
>JAIVYC010000056.1:0-5417 GCA_048635645.1 Sulfurovum sp.
CATATATCGGTGCAATATACACGTATCTCTCGTCGATATATTTGAACTGCGGCTGGAATGCCGTCCATTCAAACCCTGGCTTTGAGTATTGAGATACCTCTGACTCTATGATGGACCTTGCTTTTACAGGCCCGATAAGCCCAAGGTCCCTTGTATCATACATGGTTATCTTGCCCACATCAGGGCCGTTCGCCTCTATCTCAGCCCAAGCCACTATGCCTTTTCTTTCAGCACCCCTGGGCTCGAACTGCATAAGAGCGTAAAATCTCTCTGTGTCTGACTCATATTGATAGAACAGGTCCTCTGCAGGCTCGAATATCTCAGGCTGCGCCAGGTAATAGTCTATAGGGTCGCTCCACTTATGATACTTGGCCCATGTCATAGAGCGCGCTATCGCATAAGAGGTCTCCATAGTAAGATATCCAGTGTACTCTTCTGGAATGCTTCCAAGCTCATAGAGGTTGACACCGCCTTTCTCATCAAGCACGCTTATGCCAACTTGTTTGTAGACGACAGTAAACGGAAGGACCGCATAATCAATGACCCCGTATGGATATATCCAGGAGTTCAGTTCAGGCACGAAATACCCGTCACCATAAATGTACCCTGGATGGAACAATTTGAGGCGCAGGTGAGTGTTCAGGACCTCTCCCCCACTGGCGATGAAGCTCAACAGCCAGTTGCGCTCTGAATATTTTATACTTGCAGTGACCTTTTGCCTGTCAGCCGGGTTGAAGGCGTTTATGCTAACGTAATAGGGGCTTGGCTTTCCAAGCTTGAGAAAAACACTCGGCTCATAGACGCTTATCCAGCTCAGTTTTCCGCTTTCAGGGAAAACATCCACAGCGGCATAGCTTCCAGCAATGCCATAACCGGTCTCTACAAGCTCGGTCCTTGGCAGCTGGGCAGCGTACTCCTGAGAGACGATCCTGATGTCAGTAAGCTCCTGGAACAAGACGTTCTCTATGTTTGATTCTGAACCCAACTCCTCTGGCACCAGAAGCTCGACATCCTCCACTTCAAGAAGCCTCATGGCAACAGGTGGGTTCCAGATAGAAGAGGCAAGGACCAAGAGGATACCAATGGAAAGAATGGAATAGATGTTAAAGGGCTTTGGCGTTCTCATTGTCATTGAAATGAAGAACCTGTAACCTGCCTCAAGCAGGACCCTTATGGCTATTGCCACAGCGATCGCGAAGTTCGCAGTAAGGCCTGAAAAGAACATGAGACCAAGAGCCCAGGAGAAAAGGGCTTCGACCTCGATCCTCCTGCCTATAGGCAGCCTGCCCTCAAGCCGTCCATAAAAGCCAAAGAAGGCAATAGCCCCAAGAAGGAAGGTCCAGACAGTGTAATAGAAGAGAAAGCCGAAAGAATCAACTAACTTTACAAGCTCAAGCAGCATAAGACAGTTCTATCCCCTTAAACATAGGACTATCATAGGACCGTTGACCTATAAATAGCTGTCCATTTTGGGGTTCATATGGAAATAGACCTGCATTATGGAGAGAAAAAATAGATAGACCTGGCGGGATTGCTGAACGGCCTTTCTTATATTATTAAATTGTCTTAATTAGAAGAAACCCCGGGGAAAGAAAAAAGAATAGACCTGGCGGGATTTGAACCCGCGTTTCGAGCTTCGGAGGCTCGCGTGCTATCCAAGCTACACAACAGGTCTAACAAGGTGAACGTGAGCAGGTCACATATTTTTAAGCGGCTTTATCCCAAGGAGACCAAGGCAATTCTCAAGCGTCTGCCTGGCTGAAAAGACAAGCGCGCACCTGAACCTCTCCTCATCAGAGCCAATGACCCTGCAGGAGGTGTAGAATTTTTTGAATGCCGAGACAAGCTCGCTCGCATATACTGCGATATAGTGATCCCTCAGGTCAGAGGATGCGGATCCGACCACCCCGCCGAACTTTGATATCTTCCTGATGAGGTTCTTCTCTTCTTTTGCAAGGTCCTTACATTTTGTCTCTCTTTTTCCTGATTTGTCAAGTATCTTGCAGGCCCTTGCATATGCATACTGTATCGCAGGAGCCGAGCTCTGCTCAAAATCAAGCGCCTTGTTCCATTCAAAGGTGATCGGCTTCTCCGGAGACGTGCCTGCGATAAAGTATCTTATGGCTCCCAGGCCAACGGCTTCTGAGATCGCTTTCTTCTCTCTTTCAGAAAGGTCCTTTCTTCTCTTATCCACCTCTTTTTTTGCTCTTGCCACTGCCTCATCAAGCAGGTCATCAAGAGCGATGAACTTGCCCTTCCTTGTGCTCATCTGGCCCTCAGGCAGAGAGATGAACTCATAGTGTATGACATTCATGCCGCTGGTGTCCTTCCCTAGAAGTCCGAGAGCATGCTTGAGCTGTATGAAATGCAGCTTATGGTCACAACCGAGCACATCAACGATATGCTTTGCTCTCTTGAACTTGTCAATATGATAGGCCAGGTCCCTTATTGAATACAGCATGGTACCGTCTGACCGTCTCACAAGAAGCGCCTTTTCCACGCCGAACTTTGAGAGATCAAGCGCAAGCATCTTCCCCTCAGAGACAGCATATTCGTTCTTCTCGATCTTTGAGATAAGCCTTGAAGCCGAGCCCTCGCGCATGAACCTGCTTTCCCAGGCAAAAGAGTCAAATCCTATGCCAAGCCTTTTCAGGGTCTTCTCATGCCCCTCGATGCATGAGCCGACAAGCAACCTTACAGCAGAGTCTGTTTTCTTGTCCTTTTTTTCATAAGCGAGCATGATATCAGACAGCTCTTCTGAGATGTCCTCATTCTCCATATGTCGGTTCGCCTTAAGGTAAAGATCAAGCACCCAATAATCCTTCTTGCCCTTAGGCTTTGAAGGTGCTCTAAGGTACTGCCAACAGGCAAGGGCTACCTGCTTTCCTGCATCATTGACATAGAGCTCCCTTGAGACAGCATATCCTGAGAAGGCAAGTATCCTTGCGATCGAATCCCCTATAATCGCGTTCCTGCCATGCCCTATATGCAGTGGCCCGTCAGGATTCGCGCTTGTGTGCTCAACGATCACTTTGCCCTTGTTTTCTCCCCTGCCATAATCCTTTTTTTCTTTCATGACCTTTTTCAATACATCAGGCGCGAACTTCGCATAATCAAGATAGAAATTGTCATACCCAGGGCCGGCGATCTCTTTCCTTTCCCCCTTCTTTTTTCCGGATTTACAATGCTCCATCCATCAAATTGAAAACCACATCTTTGAATAAAGGTATGGGAAAAAGGTCGAGAACAGCGCTTACTATGGCATTGTGCTAAGAGAGGGTGCCAGTGATAATCAGGTTAAGGAGAATAAGGTGTCGGGCGGCGGCTGGTTAGATCTCTACGACAGTAGCGCTCCTCCGCCGCTTGACAATACTTGGGAAGACAACGAATACGAAACATCTAAAAGAAAAAGGGGACGGTTCTATTTTTCATTTTAAAAGAAGATTTTAGTATATCTTTCAGTCTATTTAAAATGAATAGAAGTTAGCTTTAGAAGTTAATTTAATAAAGCCAGACTTAGTTTTAATTGTTAAGGAATTTTTCTAATGCAATTACATTCTAGGTCTGGCTTTATTCTTATCGAAAAATCAGAGGTCAAGTCTTCACATTTGACACCTACCAAAAGGGGTCTATAATTAAAAAAGTTTTTATAACTATAGAATAATCTGAAAGATTAGGATAGTCAAGTAACTTTCTTTATATTATATTACAAAAAAATAATATGAACAGAGGAACATTTGTGGCTTCTAGTGAGGGTAATAACTGAATCAAATACTAGTTACTCGATTTGAACTGCTGGATATTTATCAGTTTCTAACATAATCTAAAGGATTTGGAAACCTGAAGACAATACGAAAAGTTCTGCCTATTAACCTTCCCGGGGAGCCACATAATTTCCAGCCCTTTGGCATTTGCTGAAGGGCTTTTTTTATTTTCAAGAAAAAGAAGGATTTTTGAAAAATTTATCGTATAAAGTATATATGAAATTTTTTTGGAGTATTTTGTTACAATGGCTTATTTAATGCATATTGGATTTGATAATAGTGCAAGACTTTGGAAAAATGTTTTTTATTTTAAATATAAAGGGATTAGATATAAATTAATTCAAAATAACAATAGGATGTATTGTGATGTACTTTTAACTGTTATACCTGATGAAAGAAAAACTGAACTAATTGATAATGCTTATATAGTTGCTTCTGAATTTATAAGTGCACTTTGTTGGCAACTAAATTCTTTTGCAAAAGTCAAATATTTGGGAGGTTGTGGAAGGCCAGAAAATTTTGTATTAAGAAGAGCAAAGTGTAGTATGTTTGGTTTTCATGAGATTGCCTTTTGTGGAGAAATAGTAAATTGTGAGATTTCACGAATTCCAGAAATAGAGAATGATGAACAGAGAGAAGCCCTAATATTGTTTAGAGAAGCTAACAGTGTGAATAATGATTATTTGTCTTTTCTTTTCTTTTGGCAGATTTTGGATATTAATCGTGGAGACCCTATTAGTTGGATTAACAAGGTATATCGGAAGAACAGAAACAAGCTTGGAATTTCGAAAGATGATATTAAAAAGCTTTCTCTTAAAGGAAAGAAATTAGGATATTATTTTTATGATGAGTTTAGAAACGCCATCGCCCATCTATTCAAAAGAGCAAAAGCGAAAAAAAGAATGAAAATAGATTCACCGAATGATAATATTCTTATTGATAGTGGCAGAAGGATAATAAAAGAATTCGCTAGATTCTACATCGAAAATGAATTAAAACTTAAAAAAGAGTTGTACCTTGTAAGAAAAGGAGGAAAGGGTTTTCCGATTTATGTAAATATGGAATTCACTCGTCAACATTATTGTAAAGAAGCATATAATAAACCATTTAAATATTTATAATAATTATATTGTTATAAATATTTTATATATTTGTTTTCATTATATTTAAGAAGGTGAACATGTTAATTAAAGCCTTGACTATATCCTAAAAATATTTATTGAAAGCGTAAAATAAAGAAAGGGTTATATATGAACAAAGAAAAAAAGCATTCTAAAAAATGTCCGATTTGCGAAAGACCAACTCATAAAGAATCAAAATATTGCATTTTTCATGCAAGTGTAGAGGAAAAAACTGAAGAAGAATTTAAGAAGGCACTTAAAGAATATGCACAGGAAATTAAAGAAAAAGACGGTGATTTTGATTTTAAGAAATTTATTTTTGTTGGTATTATATTTTTTAAAGAAGATTTAGATATTACTGCATTTAAAAATGTTAACTTTGAGAACGCAAACTTTAAGGGAGGTGCTGAATTTATAGGTTCAACCTTCAAGGAAGATGCTGTCTTTAGAAACGTAACCTTCAAGGGACGTGCTGACTTTTTGTGTGCAACCTTCAGGGGACGTGCTGACTTTACGGGGACAACCTTCGAGG
>JAIVYC010000057.1:0-5400 GCA_048635645.1 Sulfurovum sp.
GTCCTGTACGACCTGTTCTGGTTTCTTTTGTATATCAACCCCTAATGCTTCAAGGATATCCGCACTTCCGCATTTTCCTGAAGCGCTCCTGTTGCCATGCTTTGCTATTGGTGTGTGGCATGATGCGGCTATTGCTGAGAGTGTGCTTATGTTGAATGTTCCTAATAGATCGCCCCCTGTCCCGCAGGTATCTGTCACGTCAAACTCAACACTTACTTTCAGGGAGTGCTCTTTGACGATCCTTGCAAAAGAGGCTATCTCTTCTGCTGTTTCTCCTTTTGTTTTGAGTGCTGTGAGGATGGCTGCTGCCTGTGTTTCAGGCATTTCTCTGTTCAGCATTAAAGCAACTATGGATGCTGCCTCCTGGCAGGTCAGGTCTTTCCTGCTGGTTATTTTTTCCAGTATTTCCTTGCTCATCTCAGTCCCTCCACCAGGTTCGTGATCAAAAGCTCGCCTTGTCTGGTGAGTATGCTCTCAGGATGGAACTGCACCCCTATCGTCTGGTGTTTTCTGTGGCTTACTGCCATTATCATACCATCCTCCTTTGTCCTTGCTGTTATCTCAAAACAACCAGGTATTGTTTCTTCTTGCGCTATGAGACTGTGATATCTTGCTGCAAGCATTGGGTTTTCTATTCCTTCAAATATTCCCTTTTCATTGTGGGTTATTTTTGATGCTTTTCCATGCACGATAGTTTCTGCCTCTTCTATGCTCCCTCCAAATGCTTTTATTATGCTCTGGTGTCCAAGGCAGACACCGAAGATAGGGTATTCTCCTGAATACTCTTTTATTAGAGGCATTGATATTCCTGCATCTTCAGGTGACCTGGGTCCGGGGGAGACTATTATCAGGTCAGGGTCATGCCTTTTTATGTCTGCAAGTGTCAGTGCATCATTGCGTTTAACTGTCATATCAATTCCCAAAGACCCGAAGTATTGGACCAGATTGTAAGTGAATGAGTCATAATTGTCTATCATAAGGGCTTTCATTTTCCATCTCCTATTAGTTGCTCGCTGCCTTCTGCAAGTTCAAGCGCAAGTAGCATTGCCTTTGCCTTGTTCTCGACTTCCTTGTTCTCTTTTTCGGGTACTGAATCCGCGACTATTCCGGCACCTGCCTGCACTATGGCCTTGCCGTCCCTGAAGATTATCGTCCGTATTGCGATCGCAGTGTCCATATCACCGTCTAAAGTGAAATATCCTATACATCCTGCATAGATCCCTCTTTTTTCATTTTCAAGCTCATCTATTATCTCCATTGCGCGTATCTTTGGCGCGCCTGACACCGTGCCTGCAGGAAAGCATGCTTTTAATGTTTGGAAACAGTCTGTCTTTGCCTTTCCTTTTATCGTGCTTGTTATGTGCTGCACATGCGAGAATTTCTGCACTTGCAGGAGTTCAATAGGGGAGATAGTGCCATACTCGCATACTTTGCCAAGGTCATTTCTTGCAAGGTCCACACGCATGGCATGTTCTGCCAGTTCTTTTTCGTCTGACAGGAGTTTTTGCTCAAGTTCAATATCCTCTTTTTCTGAAGCGCCTCTTTTTGCGGTCCCTGCTATCGGTCTTGTGTATGCAATACCCTCCTGCATCTTGACAAGGGTTTCAGGGCTTGAGCCTGCGATCTTCAGGTCTGCTGTTTCCAGATAATAGAGGTATGGGCTTGGGTTTATCCTCCTGAGTGCAAGGTATGCTGTGAACGGGTCTTTCCTGAACTCGGTCTCATACTTCTTTGAAAGGACCACCTGCACTGCATGCCCTTGCCTTATGTATTGTTTGGCAGTGTTCACCGCGGTCAGGTATTGTTCTTTTGTTGTATTTGTTTTGTACTGGAGCTTCTTCGAAGCCTTGAACTTTGTCTTTATCCCGGATATAACGGAGATCTTTGCTGCTATCCTGCTGGCCTGCTCTTCTGCATTGTCACCTGATGTGTGTATCTTTATCTTTTTTTCAAGATGGTCGAGTATTACCATATCAGGAAGTATCATGAAAAAAGCAATTGGCTCTCCATTGCTTTTGTGCCTGTCTGGTATCTTCTCTATAAGACGCACATAATCATAGGACAGAAAACCGGCAGCAAGCAGGTCATCCTTCCCTGGCTCCAGTCTCGTGAAGATCTCCTTTAGGGTTTCCAGGGGGTCTTCTGTTGCATGCTCAACTGCCAGATCAAAAACAGGTCCTGTTCCCTCTATTCGCACATGGCTGTCGAACCTAAGAATTGCCTTTGGGTCTATTCCTATGAAAGAGTATCTTCCTGTGCGTGTCTTTTCCTTTGATTCGAATAGAAAGGAGTTGCTTGTGTCTTTTCTCAAAGTATTGTATATTGCGAGCGGGTCCCTTGTATTTTCTATCTCAAGACAGAATGTCTTCAATTCTTTCTTTCCGCCAAAGGCACTCAACTCGGTTCATTGTTATCATCCAGTAATAGAGCAATGTCCTATTTAATACTTTGTTGCACAAAAGTGTACATTAGAGAAGTAGGATACTTTTTACGCCCTTGAGCCTTTTCAGCCTTGGAAGAATTCGAGGGGGTATCGGTTTTTCTGTTATCACGGTCATTGTGGCTTCTTCCGCCAGTTCCGGGTCCTCTGTTATTGCCTGGCGTATCTGGATCCCTTCCTTTGAGATTATATTCGCAACTCCTGCAAGTATCCCGGGGAGTGATGGATCTGTCGGTATTATCTGTATAACGCTCCAGCCCATCTTCTGGGCAGTGGGTTTGAGATAAGCGACAGGGCAAAGACTTGAGTAGACTTTCCTAAGCTCTGCGTTTCTTGATATTGTCTCTATAGTAGCGCCTACTACTCTCCTGTCGATATCCAATGCCCTTGCTATCCTTATGGCAGGGATCTCGATATCACCGGAATATACTCTCTTATCTTTGACCGAAAGTCCTTGCCTCAGAAGGAGTCTTGCGACCTTTTCCTGGGCAGGATACATACAAAAATGCTTTTTTATCGCGGCCCACATGATATGGAGAATCCAGTGTGCTTATTTAATTGTTTTGCAAAGATAAGCTTTTTATCCGGACGATACAATCCTAATTCAATGGTTCATCCAAAAAGAAGCATGACCGCGCCTGGAAAAGCACTTGACATCTACTACGAGACAGATCCCTTCTACTCGACCCTTGTCTTGGACGAGAATATCATAACAGTGAGAGCCAGCGCTTGGGAGGACTTCAAGGAGCCTGAAAAAAAGTATGCCCATTCCATGATAAGGACCCTGGATATCACACTGCCTAATAGAAAAAGGAAAAGGCTTGTGGCAAAAATAAGAGAAACACAGGACATCAACAAGTTCATCTCAGAGTACAAGGCCTACAAGGACCTTGGATTTGTACTGGGGGATATCAACAAATGGATCCGCACTGAACTGTGCTTTTTGGAAGAGGGGGAAAAGGTCGTCATGAAGGTCCCGGTAAGGGTCTTTAAGCCAACTGTCATGATCCTGGCAACCTTGCGCCAGCGTGGCAGAACCTACTCAGTGATGATCTCTGATATGCTTGTTGATCTTGAGACAAAGAAGATCGCGCCGAGCCTTCTTCAGATAACCAGGATCGTACGTGGTCGTTCAGAAAAGGCAAAGAAATATTCAGAGGACAAAGGTGCAAGGCGGGCGCTCATCCTTGCGTTCGGAAGGACTGTCGGTTTCCTGCATGGTATCGGACATCAATGGAGGGATCCTTATGATAAGAACATTCTTGTAAGCACCAAAGAGAAAAAAGGACGCATCAGTGAAATCAATCTTGGGATTATTGATATGGAGGGCTCAACACACACCAAATCAAGCAAGATGCTCGATGTCATTGCAAGCAGAAGAGTGGGATACATCAATGCAACAGCGAATGCTATAAACAATATCCTTTACAGCTTCTCGCTTGAGGAGACGCGTGTTGGGTTGCGCTCAGCCGAGCTTTTTATGAGAGGTGTGAAGGAGGGTCTTGTTATCGGAAGCCTTAGGGTCCAGATATCTGATTTTGACCGCGTTGTCAGAAATCTTGAAAATGTAAAGCTACTTTGTCTTTTCCTCGCGGGCAGGCATGATGAAGATAGCTCTCTTCTTATGGAAGACATAAAACTGACCCTCAACTTGAATCTAAATCAAAAGGACATCAAGGGAATAATAACCTCGCTCAGATTCGTGGACGTGATCCTGAATGATAAAAGCATAAGGGACACTTATCAGCGGGTTATTCTAAAAAATCATTAGAACTGGTCTATCCTCTTCTGTGACTTGATGAGTTTCAGTCTTCCTTTCTCAAGGTGTTCTATGCTCGGGTCAAGAGGTATGAATTCCAGGCCTTCTGATGCAAGCATCTCCCTTGCGTTCGGTGTGAGGCCTGGTGCGCAGAGTATCCCCCTGACCTTCTCCTTTTTCAGCCTCTTTATCTCCTCAACATATCGTTTCAGCTGCGTGACCGCATCAAGCCCGGCTGTCCTGCGCTTGAGCTCTATCACCACAAGATTGCCTGACCTGTCCCTTGCGTATATGTCTATTCCTCCTGTGCGGACGCTCTTTTCAAGCTCAAGCGGGACAAGACCCTCTTCTATCAGTTCAGGTTCCGCTCTTAAAAGATCTGACAGGTCCTTCTCTGTCCCCACAAGCGAGAGGTCTTCCTTATCATCCATTGGGAAGACCCCTATGAACTTTATGTCTGAGAACTTCGCTGTCAGGGATTCTCCTGATTTTCTTGAGGTCAGCGAGATCAGTCCATCGTCTTCAGAGACGAAGATCTCACACCCTGCGGTCTGGTAGTTGACCGGTGCATGCCTGTCTTTTTTATGCACTGTCACGGACCTGTCCTCCTTGACCATGAGCATCCTCTCCCCTTCTCCAAGCATTGAAGCCGCCCGGCCTCTATAGTCCACCGTGCATCTTCCAACTATCGTGAAGAATCTTGAGTCTGCTATTGCCTTTGAAAGGACCTCCTGGGCCTTATGCTTGTCTGGGTTTGATACGGTTTCCATCAAAGATACCTAAGGTTCGCCAACCATGCCCCCCTTATCCTGGCCTGTCTACTCCAGTGTTATCGCTTCTGTCGGGCAGTTTGAGACGCAGAGACCGCATCCTGTGCAGTCCTGGGGTCTTGCGACCTTGGATTTCCCATTCTCAAGCTCAAATACATTGTTTGGGCATACTGCAACGCAGTTCCCATTCCCAGTACATTTTGATTCATCTATCTTCGGCGGCATTCGTCCTCCCTCTTTGGTTTCTTCCTAACTACAAAAGAGGTTGGGATATTTAATACCGTCTATTGACCCGCAGCATTTTTTTCAAAAGCGTTATATATGTTCGTTGACATTAGATATATTCATCGGCAGAAATTCATCATCTTATCTTGGGGGTTAGAGATGTATTTCTCTGTTTCACAAAACGCAGGATTCAGATCGGAAGAGCA
>JAIVYC010000058.1:0-5303 GCA_048635645.1 Sulfurovum sp.
GCATGCTTTCCATAAGGCCTAGATTTACGTGAGTTGGTTTGTTTGAGTCTTGTCTTGAAGTTTGGCGGTGAGAGTCTTAGGAGCGCGGATGAGATAGCAAAGGCCATGGGTCTTGTCAGGAAGAACTCCGGCAATGGCATGGCAGTTGTAGTATCTGCCCTGGCCGGTGTCACTGATAAGCTTGAGCGCTTAGCAGGAAGGGCGCTTTCAGGTGAGGCCCCTGAGGATATACAGGATGATCTCCGCCTTATTGAGGATATGCATGTTTTTGAGGCTCAGCGCGTGATAAAGGATAACACTCTCCTCCTGAGAGTGATCGAGGAATTAAAGACTATTTCCCTTGAGCTTGAGCATGTTCTGGTCGGTGTCTGTTACATAAATGAGATAACTCCAAGGACAAAGGACCGCATACTCTCTGCAGGAGAAAGGCTCTGCGCTCCTCTCATAAGCGGCGCGCTCCAGAGCATGGGACTCAAGTCGACCCATCTCACAGGCTGGGATATCGGTATCGTGACAGACGGGAATTTCACCCGCGCAAATCCTTTGCGTGAGGTCTCTCTTAAGAACATCTCTTCGGTTCTGGTCCCCTTATTTGAGAAGGATATCGTGCCTGTTATCACTGGTTTCATTGCCAAGGATGAACAGGGTAATATGACCACTCTTGGACGGGGGGGTTCTGATCTCACTGCAAGCCTTATCGGCGCGGCTATTGGCTGCGATGAGATATGGCTCTGCAAGAGCATTGATGGGATAATGACAGCTGACCCTTCATTGGTCCCTGATGCAAGGCTTCTTGAGAACATCTCTTATGCTGAGGCTGCTGAGATGGCGTATTTCGGTGCAAAGGTCCTTCATCCCTTGTGCATTGAGCCTGCTCTTGAAAATGGGATACCTGTGAGGGTGAGGAATTCTTTCAGGCATGATATTAAGGGGACTTTGGTCGTTCAGAACAATGCATCAGGGAATGATGTTGTAAAGACCGTGTCTGTCCTTGACAAGATAGGGCTTGTGAACGTCTCAGGAATGAACATGCGCGGGATGCCTAGCATCGTGACAGATATCTTCAAGGTTCTTGCTGATGGGAACATTCCTGTCCTGATGATCTCTCAGGGCTCTTCTGAAGCGAATCTTACTATGGTGGTTGCTTCTGAGCATGCTGGACCTGCTCTTGAGCTATTAAAGAAGGAGTTCGTTGAGGGAAGGCATTTCAGGTCTGTTTGTCTGGATGATACAAAGTGTATTATCGCGGTTGTCGGGGCAGGCATGCTTTCAAGTCAGGGGGTTGCTGCAAGGATATTCTCAGCTATTTCCTCCAAAGATGTCAATATGACAATGATATCCAGCGGCTCAAATGAGATAAATATCTCTTTTGCGATTGACAGGTCTGATGTCAGGAAGGCTGTATGTGCCGTGCATGATGAGTTCGGGCTTGGGCGCCAGGCTTAGCCGTCTTCATTACACTGGGTCTATGTGTATAAAGGCCCTGTTTATCTCTTCCATTTCCTCTATTGCTTTTTCAACCTGTTTCCCGATGCCGTGCGCTTTTTCAAGATCTGTTCTTTTATCGATCTCTATATGTATCTCAACTTGCACCTTGGTTCCAACATATTGGGCGCGCAGGTCATTGATCCCTGACACCCCTTTCACTGAGAGGGCCTTTTTCCTCATCTTTTCGATGACCTCTTTTTCAGGGCGGCTTCCCATAAGATAGTCCATGTTTTTCATGGCCATCTTGTATCCTGACTTGGTTATGTATGCGCCTATCAAAAGCGCGAATAGGGCATCTGAAATAGGAGATCCAAGAAAGGTTTTCACGACCCCGATAAGCGCTGTAATCGAGATCAGGATATCTATCCTATGGTCTAGGGACAATGCATGTATCGCAACGCTCTTTGTCTTTTTTGCAACACCAAATGTGTATAGGTACATGCCGCCTTTCATCGCTATTGTGAATATAAGCACCAGTATGGCATTGACGCCTATCTGCGGACCTGTGCGCATTATTATCCTTTGTATCGCCAGTATCACGACTTCAACTCCGACAATGCTTATGAGTATCGCGACTACGAGCGCGGCTATTGGCTCTGCTCTTGTATGCCCAAAGGGGTGGAGCTGGTCTGCTTTTTTTGAACCTGTCTGCACGCTCTTGTGCACAGCATAGGCTGCTATGATGTCTGTGCCTGAGTTGAAGGCATCTGATATTATCGCAAGGCTTCCTGTAGATATCCCGACCGCTGCTTTTAATATAAAGAGAAGGAGATTTCCGAATATTCCGAGAAGGGTCGCGTTTTTCGCTTCTTTTTTCATTTTACCGTCATTCTGGTTTCTGCTTGCTGGGTCTTTTTGGGCGGGTCCTTTCAACCGTGTTCCGGATCCTTTCTCATTTTTCCCGGTGTTCTCTAAAGATACGAATAGAAGGAGCTTTTCAAATATTCCAGGAAGCGTTGTGTTTTTCGCTTCTTTTTTCATTTTTCCCTTTTCTGTTCGCTGAGTATCTTTGAGAGTATCCTTTCAACTGCATTCCTGGCCTTTTCTCTTTTTTCCTGGTGTTTCGTTAGGAATCTTTCAAGGAGCTCTGCGGCGTTCTGTTTGCATTCTCCGCAGATTATCCTGCCTGCCTCGCAGTCTTCGCGTCTTTTTCTGAATTCTTTTTCATCCATAAGGTGGAGGACAAGGAACTCATATACGATGCACTTGTCTGGTCTTCCTCCTTTTTTCCTCTGCTCTTCAAGAGTGTCTCTGCCTCCTGTGAGCGCGTTTTTCAGTTTCTTGACCGCCTGGGGTATCTCGTCTGTGAGCGCGATATAGCTTTCAGGGACAGATGAGCTCATTTTGCCTCCGTCAAGCCCTGGCATGAACTTATGGTATGTTGAGGAGGGGGGGATGAACCTATACTCCTTTGAGAATCTTGCTGCAAGGTCTCTTGTGAGCCTTATATGCGGGTCCTGGTCTGCGCCTACCGGGACCACCACGGGTTTCGGCCCTCCGAATTCCTCAAGCTGTGGCTGGAGTATGTCCGCGGCCTGCAGGAGGGCTGACGTGAGCTTTGCGGGCGATAGCTCCCCATATATCGCTTTCATCTCATTGAACGTGACCCTTTGGGATAACTGCGCGGAAAGCCGGTAGTATGGCACGATATAGTCGCTTTGGAAATAGAAGTGCACGTTCTTTGGTTTCAGCCCGAGCGCTATGTAGTTCGTCAGGTACTGCTCTATGGCTGTCTTTTTCAGTTCCTCAAGGGGTATCCTGCGCACTGTGTGCGCTTCTATATCAGCGACGGTTATGAAGACCTCCGCATCATTCTCCTGGTACCAGAGTATCTGGTCCAGCAGTGTCTTGTGCCCGAAATGAAAGGGTCCTGATGGCATCACGCCTGTGAGCATTGCGTATGGTCTTTTGTTCTTTATCGCGTCAAATATGCGTTTGAAGTCCCTGTGTCCGAATATCCCGCCGTTCAGCATCAGCCTGCTAGGCTTTTCAAGCTTTGAGATATAGGGGTCGAACTTTTCTATTCCGAACTCTTCGAACAGCTTCTCATATTTTTCCAGTTTGCCTGAGGCCCATGGATCTATTTTCATTTCTTTAATGGGTTGTTCTTTTCCATTTATTAAGTCTTTCCTCTTTGGAAACCTATTAATACGTCTATGCGTTTCTCTCTATCATGTTTGCGAAGCGATGCAAGTATGATTCAAGGAATTTTGAGCATTCCTGCATGATAACCGGAAAGCCCTGCTCACATCTTGAAAATATCAGCGACTGCCCCTATCTTGCGAATGCTGATGGCAAGAAGCTTCTCAAGAAAAAAATCGATCTGATAAAAGCAAAGAGTTAGGACTTGAACCAAAGATTCACGGTTTTATCCTTACTATCTGATAGTAGGTGATGTCTCCTTCCGTGTCAACTACCGCGTACCATATTGTCTTGCGGACGCTTCTTGACAGGCGCACGTTCCGCGAGAGCTCCTGCATTTCAAATACTGTGTCTTCTGGTATCACATGCACGAGAAAGTCCGCATGCCCTTCCCCTGGGTGTTTTCCCCGCTCATACATCCTGAAGTGTGTTCCAAATTTGAATCCTGTTTTTACTATGTGCCCTCTGGACCTGAGGTCTGTATAGACATTGTACTTTGGGATGAAATCCTCATATTTCCCAGCTGCGAACTTGAACATGTCTTCTTTCTTTATTTTAGCGCCTTTTTTGTCTTGTATCTCGGCCCGTCCGCTCTCGCTGAGAAAAACGCATTCAATGAGCGATAGCTGGAGCTTTGTGTCCTTTAGTTCTCCGAAATACCCGCGGTTCCATAGGCTGTTTGCCTGGCTTTCATCCGCTATTACCCCTCTGTCGCTGTACAGGGTTATTTTTGGCTTGTCTGTCATAGGAAAATTATAGTCCACCCTCTTAATAACGGTTGCCTATTTAAGAATGGGTTTTTACCAGGAGTACTTATCTATTATCTTATTATCCTTGTCAAGCAGTACGATATAATCATGTTTATCTGTCAGGCCAAGGCCGTTGGATTCCTTGCTTGGGTTGTATGTTGAACCATATACAGTCCAGTATCCTCTTGTAGGTATTATCGTGTTCGGGGGTATCTTGTATGTTCCTTCTCCATCCGAGAGCGTCCATCCCGAGAGATCAATGCTGGTGTCTTTTGTATTATGTATCTTTATCATCTCATTCTCTGTTTCTGTTCCCTCTGATGCGCGTATCACTTCAGAGAACTTGACATCTCCTGCATTTGCCCCCTCTCCTCCTGCAGCTTTTCCCGGGCCTCTATTATTCGTTCCGCAGTCTTCAGTAAAACGTCGTTCTTCACAGTAGTCGAGAGCTTTGCCACCTCCCGTGCGGCCTTTTTCGCCTCTGTGGCCATTTTTGCTATTAAAGTCTGTATTTCGCTCATAATAAAATCACCATATTATCCCTGTGTATGACCTCACTTGTTCCTTGATGACCGATTATGTCATATATTTCACCTGTCTGACAACCACAAATCTTGCGAATGTCCCGGGAATTGTAGTTGCTGAGCCCGACAGCGACCTCTTTTCCCGAACCGTCACAACACACCACACAGGCCCCGGCCTCAAAATCGTCCCGAACCGATCTAATCCCGACGGGCAAAAGGCTTTTACCATTATCCACCATTGCCTTGACTGCTCCCTCGTCGATTTCAAGGATTCCTTCTCGATCAAGTGTAAACACGATCCAGGGCTTTCGCCCGTGTATCCTTCTCTTGCTGGCGCAAAACAGCGTACCCAGGTCTTCTCCTGCAAAGAGCCGCGTCAATATCCGGTCAGTCCTTCCTT